>JANNFV010000408.1:0-5121 GCA_031380285.1 Hyphomicrobiales bacterium
GCGTGCGATTCCGACAGCGAGCCGCCGAACACGGTAAAATCCTTGGCGAAGAGAAAGACGGTACGCCCGTTCACGGTGCCCCAGCCCGTGACCACGCCGTCGCCGGGAATGCGCTGCTTCTCCATGCCGAACTCGGTGGAGCGATGCTCGACGAACATGTCGAACTCTTCGAATGAACCGTGATCGAGCAGCAGTTCGATGCGTTCGCGTGCCGTCAGCTTGCCCTTGGCGTGCTGCGCCGCGATGCGCTTTTCGCCACCGCCCAGCCGGGCTTCGGCGCGGCGTTTCTCCAGCTGGTCGAGGACATCCTTCATGGTACGCTCTCTCGCTTGACGGCACGAACAATGACATGATTGTGACTTCATGCCCGGTTACGGCGTCCTTATCTTCCGGTCAAACCAGACGAAGGCCGTACATGCCATTCAATCGAACCTTTTTCGCCCTCTTGCTCACCGCAGTTGCGACTGTCGCATCGGCCCAGCCGCGAGACACGCCCTTTCGCGTCGAACCGCAGATCGTGATCACGCCTCCCTCCGGCCAGACACCCTATGTCGGGTTCGAGACCCGCGACGTGAAAACGCTGTCCGCGGAACGGCAGGAAGGCCTGAGGCGCGGCGCGGGCCTTGGCTATGCGCTGGCGGCAGAACTCAACGGCTATCCCGGCCCGATGCATGTGCTGGAACTGGCGGAGCAACTGGGCCTCGACGCCGATCAGAAGTCCCGGGTGCAGAGGGCTTTCGAAAAAATGCGCAAGGAAGCCATCGTGGCTGGCGAAGCCTTGATCGCGGCGGAAGCCCATCTCGACCGGCTCTTTGCGCTCAAGCAGGTCAGCTACGACCGCATCGACGCGCAAACCGCCGTGGCGGCAGGCCAGGAAGCCCGCCTGCGGGCCATTCACCTCAAGGCGCATCTGGAGATGGCGGAAATCCTCACACCGGAGCAGACCGAGAGTTACAATCGTCTCAGGGGCTATGTGCGGGTGGACAACCCGCATGCCGGGCACGGTTCGGGGCAAAAGCCCCGAGCGCCGTAAGTCAAGGCGCCGTATTCACGGCCTGAAGCAGGGCCAAGGCCGTGCGGAAATCCTCTTCGCGCCGGGCCAGGCGCATCGCGGCCTCGTCGTCCTGTCCCCACCGCTGCAGGCTCCAGATCTCGTCCACGGTTGCGGCAGTCCATGCTGCATCAGGCGACAGCGCATCGGATGCCGCCATCAGGGCGATCAGGCATGATCCCGACAACGTCGTCAGCACATGCAGGCACGCCAGGGCGATGGGATCGCGATAGGCGCTCACGGCGGAAGTGACTTTGGCCAGCGCTTCCGGATTCTGGCTGGCGTGAACGATGCCCTCGGCCAGGACGAAGCGGGCGCCAAGGCTGTCTTGCGCCCAATCCGTCACCGGGTTCCAATGCCGCTCCTGAAGCTCCACCAACCCGGCAGGATCAGCCGCCCGGTAGCAGACCAGGTCCGAACCCGCGAAAGCCGTGATTTCAGCCGCCACTTCCGGCATCATCGTGCTCACGCCATCCAGCGCCGTGTTGACGATGCGCGTGGCGGGCATGAGATGGGGATTGATCACCTCGATTTGCGCGTTCCATTCCCCAGCAACGATCAGACCGGCGGCAGCGGTTGGCAGCGCAAGCGTTGTCTTGCCGGGCGTGCGGGCACCGCGACCGTCGAGCTTGATGGCGAAGGCTCCGTTCTCCTCGACCACCGTTGCGGCTTTGTAGAACCGCTTCGGCAACACCTGCCGCGCCATGGCGTTCTGGGCGCGTTTGACCGGATCGGGATCGGAGAGCGGCTGGTCCGGGTAGAGCACGTCACGCATCGAGCGCACCCCGACGGAAATCGGCGATGGCGGCTTCCACCTCGCGGAAGCTGTCGATGATGCGGACAGCACCGGCCTGCCGCAGCGTGGCGGCGTCACCATAGCCATAGGACACGCCAACGCCGGAGGCACCGGCTGCGACAGCCATTTCCATGTCATAGATGGAATCGCCGAAAACGATGACATCCTCAGGCGCAATGCCTGTCTCGCGGCAGGCATTCTCGACCATTTCCGGCGACGGTTTGGATGCGGCCGTATCCGCCGCCTGCAACGTCGCGAAGAACCCCTGCCAGCCATGGGCATCGATCAGCCAATGAATGCCGCGTAGCGCCTTGCCGGTGGCGGTTCCCAACAGCAGGTCGTCGCGCGCGGCGAGACGCCGCATGACGGGATCGACATCGTCATACAACGCCTCGGAATAGCCCTCCGTGGCCCGCATCTCGTGAAAATGCGCCTTGTAGGCTTCCGTCATCTCGGCAACCGGAGCCTTATGGCCCAGCATGTCGGCAATCGCCGTGGGAAGCGAGCGCCCGATGATGGCGCGCACTCTCTCTCGCGACGGTGCGGGATAGCCGAATTGCGGGAAAATGGCCTCGAACGTGGCCTGGATGGAATACTGTCCATCGACCAGCGTGCCGTCGAGATCGAACAGCACCAGCGTCCGGGATGGCTGGAGAGGGGTCATGCCCCTCCCCTGCAATCATTCAGGTCCGAATACAAGTCCGCATGAATGCGCGGCGCTCGTCGCCTGGCCCCAGGTTCCTGGCCTTGGCCTGATCGACACAGCCGAACACCTTGGCCATTTCCGGCTTCCTGGCGACGATGCAGGATTTCATGGCCTCGCGACGTTCTGGCCCGCGCAGATTGCGCCCGCGCAGTTCCGTCCGGCAGGTCTCGCGCACCCCACGCATTTCGGCGCGGCGAGCCTCACCCCTGGCGAAAAACGGCGCAAGACCGGGATTCTTCGCCTCCATGCAGCGGCGCATCGCGGCCCGGCGCTCGCCACGGGGCAGATCGCGCGGCTTCACCTCGGTGCGACATGTATCGAGCGTGGCGCGAAACTGGGCGCGTTGTTCTGGCGTCACTTCCGGGCGGGTGACAGCAGGAGGTGCGGCTGTCTGCGCCAGCACGGCGGATGACAGCAGCATGGTCATGACCAGCACAACAGAACGAAGCATGAGAGACCCTTTATCCTTGGCGCAAATCGCCTGTTCGAGGATTGTTTCTAGCCCAAGGCATCTGAACCCGCGCTGACCGGAAAATGACGGTTTCGTCATGTTTGCCGGGCCACACAGCGCCCTTTCCAAAGCGACCATCCTGTGTCACCTTTCGCCCATGACACGTTCAGCATTCCTTGGAAGTGCAGTGACGGTTGTTCTCGCGCTCGGCGCCTCCTCCAGCATTGCCCACCACCGCGCGGTCGTGGTCAACAACCAGCGTGTGTCGGAAGACCCCACCCAGAAATGCGAATGCCGCGCCCGCGGCCAGGCCTTCACGCTGGGCGAGCAGATTTGCCTCAACGGCAAGGTCGCGATCTGCGACATGAACCAGAACGTCACGACATGGCGGACCACGCCGACATTCTGCCCCAATGCACGGCTGTTCACGCCGGTGCGCCCGGTGACCGCAAGGCTGTGACGGCCAGAAGCCAGGGCTACTGACAAACCCCACCATTGATCTCGATCGTCGGCGGCCTTATGCCGTTTCCTTGACGCGAAGCCCGTCTGTTGTGGGAGAATGGTGCTTATGGGGCAAGCGAAACGGCGGCGTGATGCGGGTGAGCGCGTCTCCTGGTGCCGCACCTGCACCTATTGCTGTGTGTTGCCCCACATCGCCGCGCTCGACAAACCGATGTACCGTGCCTGCACCCATCTCGCAGGCAAGGGCTGCGGCATCTTCGGGCAGGCCCACCGCCCGGCGGCGTGCAGCGCCTATGCCTGCGCCTATCTCACGGCGCGCCTGAACGACAGCCCGGACCGCAACCGCATCCCCCATCCGCTGGATGTCGGGGCGTATTTCCACCGCGATCCGCACGAAAACGCCATCGTGCTTTTCGTCGATCCAGCGCGCCCCGAGGCGTGGAAAGGGTCCGCCATCCCTGAGCTGCTGCGGCCAGCGGTTGCATCAGGCGAAACCCTCGTCATCTTTGATCGCGGGCGACAGATGACGGTATCGACGCTGGTGCAGTTCGAAACACTGCTGGCGCGTGATCTCGTGCTGGTAGCCGAAGTCGAGGGCTGGCCGAGGGATATTGCGACGTTTGAGGAGTGGCGGGCGGCGTGAGGGCGCTCGCGCATCTGAGTGATGCCAGACCATCCGGATCTGCAATCTACCATTTTTGTAGTTACGATAAATCATGATTATCAGCCATGATCCAGAAAAGCGCGACTGGACATTGGCCAAACGGGACCTGGACCTTGAACAGTGTTCGGAGGTTTTCGACGGCGTTCATGTGACAGTGCAAGACACACGTGAGGACTATGGCGAGACCAGAAACATCACCGTCGACAGCCTTGGAGGGCGGATGGTGATCATCGTCTGGACACCGCGAAGCAGTTCACGCCGCATCATCAGCATGAGGAAAGCCAATGACCGCGAGAAAAATGCCTATGCCGACCTCCTTCGCGGCAGGTGATGCGCCGGACCTGTCCAGGCCTGACTGGCGCGAAAAGATTGCAGCGGCAGACATCCTGCAAGGCAAGCGCGTCCTGAAGCGCGGTCGCCCCGTGGCCGAACACCGCAAGGTCTCCGCCACGATCCGGCTGGACGAGGATGTGATCCGGCATTTCCGGTCAGAAGGTCCGGGCTGGCAGACGCGGGTGAACGCGGCGTTGCGGAAGGTGATCGGTGGGTGAGGGCGCTGCCTCCCCTTCTCCCCTGGCAGAAGGTGGCCGGCAAAGCCGGTCGGATGAGGGAAAACTGCCGACGTCAGGGCTTCTCCCTCATCCGTCATGCTTCGCATGCCACCTTCCCCCAAGGGGGAAGGACAAGGGGGAAGGACAAGATGGCCCCTCACATCCTGAACACACCAAACCGCGTCTCTTCCACAGGTGCATTGAGACACGCCGAAAACGCCAGCGCCAGCACCCTTCGCGTCTCTGACGGCAGGATAATCCCATCATCCCACAGGCGTGCGGTGGCGTGATAGGGGCTGCCCTCTTCCTCGTATTTCGCCTTGATCGGTGCCTTGAACGCGGCTTCCTCCTCCGCCGACCAAGTCTTCCCTTCTGCCTCGATGTTGTCGCGCCTGACGGTGGCGAGCACGCTGGCCGCCTGCTCTCCCCCCATCACGGAG
>JANNFV010000411.1:0-1562 GCA_031380285.1 Hyphomicrobiales bacterium
GGTCTTGGTGTCGAGACACCAGGTCAGCGCCGAAAGCGAACGCCGCGCGGGGGGAGTGGGTTTGGCAGCGGTGGCGAACTCTTGCCCCAGCAATCCGGCAGCCAGAGCCGAAACGTCGGTGTTGAGAATCACCGCGCTGCCCATGATCTCCTCGCCACCCGCCAGACGAACGCCCGTGGCACGACCGCCCGAGGCCAGCACCTGTTCGACTCCCGTGTTGAAACGGAACGTCGCGCCATGCCGCTCTGCCAGCCGCTGCAGCATCAGCGCAAGGGCATGCATGCCGCCCTCCAGCGTCCATACGCCCTCCTGTTCGGCATGGGCCACGAGCATGAAGGTGCCGGGCGCCTGGAACGGCGACGAGCCGCAATAGGTGGTGTAACGCCCGAACAGCTGGCGCAGGCGCGGATCGCGGAAATGCTGGCCGAGTGCGCTCCACATACTGCCGAAAGGACGCGTGGCCAGCAGCGCCCCGAGATTGGCGAGACCGGCGTTGCGCGCCAGACCGAAGGGAGAAGGGCGCTGTGCGCGCATGAAGGGATCATAGAGCGTCTTGAAGATGCGCGAGGCCTCCGCGTTGAAGCGCAGGAACCCCTCCGCTTCCGCCTTGCCTGCGAAGGAGCCGATGGCATCCGCTGATGCCTTCACGTCCGCGAACAGATCGAGGCGGTTTCGGGCATCGGTGCCGCCACCATCCCAGGCGTGGCGGGCCAGGACGGCAAGCTTCGTCATGCGGATTTCCGCTTCCAGGCTGGTCCCGGCCTGATCGAGCAGTTCATCGAAGATGCGCCTGAGGGTGAAGACGGTGGGTCCGGCATCGATGCCGCGCCCTGCGGGAAATACCTGCCGCATCTTGCCGCCGGGATAAGCCTGCTTCTCGACTACGGTGACGCCGATGCCGCGGCTGGCGAGATCAAGCGCTGCTGTCAGGCCGCCCACGCCCGCGCCGACGATGATCACCTGCTCAGTCAAGGCTGCCATATCCTTCGCGGAAGAGTGCTTTTGCCTCACACCTGCGCCACTTTTTTCGCGGTCGCTTCCTAGTGTCATTCCGAATTGACAGACGATGGCAAAATGTCCAGCCTACTCGACAGTGCCTGTTCCAACTCTCTACTGCACAGGCTTTCCCGACGGGAGATGCACATGACTGTACTGGATCGCATTGAGCGGGCTTTGACCGGGGCGCTGATTCCCACCGAGGCCAGCCCTTGTCCGCCGAAGCTTGCCAACGCCCTGCATGCCGCGGTGTTTCCGGGCGGGCATCGCATCCGTCCCAAGCTGTGCCTTTCCGTGGCACTGGCCTGCGGGGACCGTGATCCTGCCGCCGCCGATGCTGCCGCCGCCGCCATCGAGCTGCTGCATTGCGCGTCCCTCGTGCATGACGATCTGCCATGCTTCGACGATGCCAACCTGCGGCGCGGCCTTCCCTCCATTCATGTGGCCTTTGGCGAGCCCATCGCCGTGCTGGTCGGCGATACGCTGATCGTCAACGCCTTCGAGACCATCGCGCGGGGCATGACCAAGGCGCCACATCGCATTGCCCGGATGATCCGTCTCATCGG
>JANNFV010000452.1:0-1600 GCA_031380285.1 Hyphomicrobiales bacterium
GAAGGATGCGCAGCACCTCTTTCCCACGGGAATCGATGCGGATGTTGGAGCCGACTGCGTCCATGACATCGATGGATTCGGTTTTTGTCAGCTCCCAGGGGCGGGTACGGTTCTGGTACGGCTTGGACGTCAATGCGCCGACGGGGCAAAGATCAACCACATTTCCCTGCATCTCGGAGGCCATGGCTGCCTCGAGATAGGTCGTGATTTCCATGTCCTCGCCGCGCCCGATGGCACCGAGATCACCCACGCCTGCCACTTCCTGCGTGAAGCGGACGCAGCGCGTGCAATGGATGCAGCGCGTCATGGTGGTCTTCACCAGCGGGCCGATGTTCTTGTCCTCGACGGCGCGCTTGTTTTCGGCATAGCGGGAATTGTCCACGCCGTAGGCCATGGCCTGGTCCTGCAGGTCGCATTCGCCGCCCTGATCGCAGATCGGACAATCCAGCGGGTGGTTGATCAGCAGAAACTCCATCACGCCCTCGCGGGCCTTCTTCACCATGGGCGATTTGGTCGAAACCACCGGCGGCTCGCCGTTGGGGCCGGGGCGCAGATCGCGCACGCCGATGGCACAGGATGCCTGCGGTTTGGGTGGACCACCCTTCACCTCGACCAGGCACATGCGGCAATTGCCCGCGACCGAAAGGCGCTCGTGGAAGCAGAAGCGCGGCACTTCGGCGCCCGCCGCTTCACAGGCTTGCAACACCGTGTAGGTCGGTGGAACATCAACCTCTGTTCCATCAATGATGAGCTTGGTCATCCCCGGACTATCCTATCGCAACGGAACTACGGGTTGCCCCGGATTGACGGGTGTGAGGCCACCAGCGGGATCGGTCGAGCGCGGTGCCGCTGCCACGCGGGGGGCCTCCGACTGCTGCTTGAGATCAGCCAGCGACTTGTTGGCTTCATCGACATCGGCCTGCGTGAGGGACAACTGGCAGCTCGATGTGCCCCCATCGATCACGTAGCGATCCTCGCCGACACTGGTACCTGAGCCATTCGGCAGCGTTTCAAGATACACCCGCAGCGTGCGGTTGTCCTTGTGCTCGCCGCATTGCTGGACAACCACGGGCGACGAGGCGCGCAGCGGAATTTCCAGGGTGACGCCAGTGCTGTTGGACCCCAGCACAGTGGTTCCCCGTTTCTTGGCCCGCGCGATGATGGTTTCCTGCACGCGCTTGGGCGAGGCGTTGATCACCATGCTGGGGCGTGCGCCTGATGCGGCAGCAGGTTGGGCCGGCACGACAGGCAATTGCTGCGCAGATGGTGCCGGACGCGGGGGTGCGCTCCCGAACGGGTTGGAGAACGGACTTCCGCCCGTGTTGCAGCCAGAAACAAGCAGGGCTGCTGCCAGCACGGCTGATCTGGATATGATTGTCGTCATCATTCCCACTCCTCGAAACGTCGCCCCGTCCCGGTCGTCACTCTGCCGCCATCATCAGCTTGGCGGGTTCGCCATGCGGGTTCGCCGCATACTGGTCGATCCGCGCCTCGATTTCGTGGCGGAAATGGTTGATCAGGCCCTGCACTGGCCATGCCGCCGCATCGCCCAGGGCGCAAATCGTATGCCCCTCGACCTGCTTCGTGACATCGAGCAGCA
>JANNFV010000468.1:0-1815 GCA_031380285.1 Hyphomicrobiales bacterium
TGGTGAAGTTCATCACATTGGTGATGATGGGGCGGATCGAGCGACCCAGCTTCTGCTGGCTGCGGAAGGCGCTCATCCACGCGCCGGAGTGCTTGCCGGGCCGTGCGAAGTAATCCGCGTAGAACAGCGCCACATGCGCGCCCGCTGCATTGCGCACCTCGAAGGCCTGGACATCGGGGTGATACACCGGCGCCTGCGGTGCGGGCCTGAACGTCAGGCCGAAGAGTTTCGTGGCGCAGTCGAACGACGCCTGCATCATCCGCTCCAGCTGGAAATACGGCTTGATCACGGCCTCATCCAGCGCGTGCTTCTGCTGGCGCAGTTTCTCCGCGTAATGGCGCCAGTCCCATGGCGCGAGGGCGGAAAGCCCGTCGGCTTGCGCCAGAGCGAGCAGTTCATCCCGTTCCGCCGCCGCCTGAAGCTTGGCAGCCGGCCAGACATCATCGAGCAGTTTCTGGGCGTTGGCCGCTGTTTTGGCCATGCTGTCCGAGAGTTTCATGGAAGCATAGTCGGGATAACCCAGGAGACGGGCATACTCCGCCCGCAGCACCAGCGTTTCCTTCACGATGGGCTTGTTGTCGGTCGCGCCGTGATCTCCCCGCGAGGTCCAGGCGCGGAACGCCTTCTCCCGCAAGTCGCGCCGCGACGAAAACACCAGGAACGGCTCGACCGAAGAGCGCAGCAGGGTGATGACATAGCCGCCGACCCCACGGCTTTCCGCTTCTCCCTTGGCAGCGCTCACCAGAAAATCGGGCAAACCTGCCAGATCCTGCGCGGACAGCGCCATGGTCCAGTCGGTCTCGTCTTTCAGCACATTCTGGCTGAACGCCGTGCCAAGCGATGCCAGCCGCTGCTTGATCGCGGCGGCACGGGCCTTGGCAGTGCCCTTGAGCTGCGCTCCGCTCTTGATGCAGGCCGTGCGCATCTTGGTCAGCGCCTGCTTCTGTTCGGAGGTCAGCGAAAGCGTATCCGCCGTCCTGAACAGCGTGTCGATGCGCTGGAAAAGCGCCGGGTTGGACCCGACCTTCTGGTGATGAGCCGCCAGCAGCGGCGAGATATCCCGCTCGATCGCCTGGATCGCGTCATTCGAATCCGTGCCTGCGATGTTCCAGAACACGGACGACACCCGGTCTAGGTCTTCGCCCGAGAGCTCCAGCGCATCGATGGTGTTGGCAAAGGTGGGCGCGGCAGGATTGGCCGCAATGGCCTTGATCTCGGCCAGATGCGCCCGCATCGCCGCCTTGAATGCAGGCATGTAGTCGGCAGGTGAAATCGAAGCGAAATCAGGGGCTTCGAAGGGCAGGGTGAATCGCTTTGAGAGAGGGTTGACTCGTTTTGTCATGGCAGCACCTCGAACCAGCTGATCACACCGCCCTCCATATGCTCCAGCACCGTGGAGCGGATGAGCCACTTGCCGACATTGTCGGCCACAAAGGAAATGCGCACCGTCTTGTTGTCCGGCACGATGACGGTGTCGAGGAAAAATGGCTCCCAGCCATCATCCAGCCCATGCAGCACGCGGAAGGCGTGGCCATGGACGCGGATCACCTGAGTCCAGCTTCCCCGGTTGGTCAGCGCCACGACGACGACCGCGCCCTTCTTGACGCTGAACAGCGGCTTGCCCCCGATGCCTGACGGAAAGCCGTAATTCAATGTCCAGACCCTGGCGGCATCCGGCAGTTTCTGAGCGATGATCTCGGGCGCGGCACCGGCACCAGCCGCATCCTTGGCATCCCAGCCGCCAGCGATGTTCAATTCCGCGCGGCGCGCCTCCTGCAGGCGCATGCCGGGCGGCAAGGCGGGATTGAGCGGCAG
>JANNFV010000492.1:0-3158 GCA_031380285.1 Hyphomicrobiales bacterium
AGAACGTGGCCAAGGAGAGAACGTGCGTCATCGGCGGTGAAGGTAGCGCGTTCGAGACGACGCGACAGGGCGAACGAAGTGACGAAGAACGGTGGAGTTCAAAGCTTTGTTGCCAAAAACGCCGCGAGTAAATCTTCGTCCGTCGAGACGGGCGGCGGCGTCGGCGACGCAGACAACGGCGCTTGTTGAGACGCGGGTGCACCGATCAGCGCGCCCACGAATCCTGGGACGACGTCGTACGCGTTGTCGCCCAGAATCATCCGCCGCTCGTCAGCCTTCGGCACCATCTTCTCGAAGAACGCCTTCTGGTTGGCGTAGTTTGCAGCGTTCTCGAACGCCGTATGCGGCCAGTCGCTGCCAAACAGCAGATGGTCGAGTCCGAGCGCATCGCGCAGCAAGGGATAGGCCGCAAGAGCGCCCGCTTCGCCCGCCCCGTCCTTGCCATTGCGATAGGCCGCCGACACCTTGACCCACAGGCGCTTGCTGGCCCCTTGCTTCAGCAAATACTGGAAACCCGGGTCCGCCACGCCCAGTGCGCCATCGAAGCGCCCGAAATGATCGACCACCACATTGACGCCCGCCTTCAGCAGCGGCCCGACGATGGCTTCGAGATCCTTGGCCTCGCGGTGGATTTCCACCTGCCAGCCCAGTGCGGCCACGCGCTTCAGGTGCTCGGGCCAGGGATCTGCCGTGAAATCGGGAATCGGGCGTCCCACGAGGTTCAGCCGCACGCCAACGATGCCTGCCGCATCGAGCGCCTTCATGTCGGTATAGAACATCGTCGGATCGACGACAGCGACGCCCTTGAGGCGACCCTTCGATTGCTTGATGCCGTCGAGGATGAAGCTGTTGTCGGTGCCCAGGAAGCTGATCTGCACCAGCACGCCATGGGTCATGCCGTTGGCATCGAGCTGCTTGAGATAATCCTCGAGCGTGGCGTCATAGTCAGCTGTGTAGCGGGCTCCGGGTGCCAGCGGCAGGCCGCGCCGGAAGATATGGGCATGGGTGTCGATGACCTTGGCCGTCGCCTGGGCCAAGGCTGCGGCAGGTGCTGCGGCGGGTGCAGCAGCCAGGGCGACGGCACCCAGAAGGGCGGAACGGCGGGTGATCATGATGAGGCTCCGGGAGGAAACAGCGGCGACTGATCCCGGTATAGGCCCGGGCAGGCCCGGGCAGCAAGACCGACCCGGTTCTGCCGATCAGCCCGCCTGGCCTTCGATCAGCGGCTTCTGCCGCACCAGTTCGCGGCCCATGAAATCGATGAAGGCACGCACCCGGGCAGAATTCTTGAGGTCGGGATGCGTCAGCAGCCACAGGGAGGAATCGAACACCATGGGCGAGCGCAGCAGGCGCAGCAGCCCAGGCGTCCGGTCGCCGATGAAACAGGGCACGAAACCCACGCCAAGCCCGGCTTCGATGGCCTGCGACAGGCCCAGCACGGTGTTCAGCTTGTAGAAGATCTTGGAGGTGTTGACAGCCCGGGTCATCCAGCGGGCAGGGCCGATGCTGCCGATGGCGTCGCCAAAACCGATCCAGGTCTGCTCGGCCAGGTCCGCAGGATCATCGGTCGGATCGATGCCGCAGCCCTTGCTGCCATAGACCGACCAGGCGATGGAGGCGATGCGCCGCCCCACCAGGGTTTCCGGCGGTTCCGCCGTGGCGCGGATCGCCACATCGGCATCGCGCCGGGACAGATTCAACGCACGGTTGTCGATGACGACATCAAGCTTGATCTCGGGATATTGCCGACAGAAGGCACCGAACAGCGGCGTCGCTAGATGCGCCACAAGCGAATCGTTGGTCGTGACGCGCAGTTCACCCGACGGCTTGACATCCCGCCCGGCCACACGGCGCTCGAATTCCGTGATATCATCGAACATGCGCGTTGCGAGCGTCACCATCTCTTCACCGGCTGGAGTCGGCACATATCCGGTGCGCGCACGCTCGAACAGGCGGCTGCCGAGCTCATGCTCCAATGCGTTGAGGCGACGAAACACCGTCGAATGGTTGAGTGCCAGCACATCGCCCGCACCGGCCAGAGACCCCGTCTCGGCTATCGCTTTCACCAACCGAAATTCATCCCACGAGATATTCTGCATGATCCCCTTACAATACACGGGCAACGCGAAGGACAAAACCAAAGGTTGAGTTCTGCCTTGCGGAATTATGAAAGGGAATCAGGATTTTCCCGCGGTTGTGAGGCACGGGACAGGCGATCATTGATGGCTTCGCCGAGGCCATCATGGGGGATGGGGACCACGGCAATTGTGGCGGGCTGGCGAGCATCGAGTTCTCGAATGGCAGAAAACAAACGTGCCGCAGCTTGCCGCAGATTCGCAGTCGGGGAAAGGTTTACAACCAATCTTTCGGCAGGAAATTCTGGCAAAATTGTGTTTCCAAATGCAAGAATAGCATCTTGATCGTCAAAATTGACCGCATTCATCCGCATTGGTGCAAACGGCGCGTAATGAGAGCGCAACAGGCCCGGCGACCTTACGGCGTTTCCTGAGGGGGCGTCATCCAGGGGACGACCCAGCAAGGCTGTGATCTGGTCGCGCGGCAGGCCGCCCGGGCGGAGTTGGACCACGCTGTCAGCGAAACAGAAGACGATGGTCGACTCGACACCAACCGCACACGGGCCACCATCGAGCACGACAGACACCCGGTCGCCAAGGTCTCGGGCGACATCGGCTGCCGTGGTCGGGCTGATCTTGCCCGAGAGATTGGCCGAGGGCGCCGCCAGCGGTCGACCCGCTGCCGCGATCAGCGCCCGGGCCACGGGATGGGACGGAACACGCAGCGCAACCGTATCCAGCCCGGCCCGGGCAAGGTCCGAGATGCCCGAACCAGCCCTGAGCGGCACCACCAGGGTGAGCGGTCCCGGCCAGAAGGCTTCGGCCAGTCGCAGGGCATGCCGGTTGAAGATGCCATGCTCCAGCGCCTGATCGAGATCGGCAACATGGCTGATCAGCGGGTTGAAGGCGGGACGCCCCTTGGCCTCGTAGATTGCCGCGACAGCCTCGCCCTGCGTCGCATCCGCCGCCAGGCCATAGACCGTTTCCGTCGGGAGGCCGACGAGGTCTCCCGCCAGGATCAAGACCGCCGCAGCTGCAATGTCGTCCGGCGCGGACCCGACAACGCGGCCGCGCCCAAAACTG
>JANNFV010000545.1:0-3536 GCA_031380285.1 Hyphomicrobiales bacterium
TTCTGCACGATCACCTGCTTGGCGGACTGGGCTGCGATGCGGCCGAAATCGAAGGGCGGCAGCGTTTCCGCGATGGCATCGCCGACCTGTGCCGCCGGATTGCGACGCCGGGCATCAACCAGGGTGATCTCGCGGGAATCATTCTCGATCTGCTCGACCACGTGCAGATGGCGCGACAGGCGCAATTCGCCGGTCTTGTTGTCAATCTGCGCATGCACGTCAGTCTCTGCGCCGTAACGCGAGCGTGCGGCCTTGGCGATCGCGTCTTCCATCGCTTCGATCACGATGGCCCGCTCGATCTGCTTCTCGCGGGCCACTGCATCGGCGATCTGCAGCAGTTCCAGTCTGTTGGCGCTGATTGCCATGGTCTCGTCTCCTCAGGTCATTCAGATGTTGTCCTGCCGCCGCCGGTCTGGCTTGCGGGCAGGTTTCTTGTCTTTTGCCGTCATTTTCGGGGCGCTTCCCCGGCTGGCGGACTTCTTCAATCCGGGCTTGGTGCCCGCCGTTGGTTTGGCTTGACGGCCCAGTGCGGCATCGACCAGCGCATCGGTCAGCACAAGCCTTGCTTCCGCCATGTCGGCGATCGGCAAGGGGCAATCTGCGAGTTCGCCCTCTTTGGCGTCGGCGCGGCGAATCGTTGCCGTTGTCGCATCAGAGGCGACCAATTCGCCCCTGAAGCGTTTGCGGCCATGGGCAGGCACCGCCATCTCGATCCGGGTCTCATGTCCGAGCCAGCGGGCGAAGTCCACGGCGCGGACCAGAGGCCGGTCGATCCCCGGCGACGAAACCTCGAGATGGTAAGGCCGGTCCATCGGATCATCGACATCGAGGACGGGCGAAATGGCCTTGCTGACGGCCTCGCAGTCATCGACGCCCATGGTGCCATCGTCGCGTTCCGCCATGATCTGCACGGTGCAGCCGTTCTGGCCGGAGATTTTCACACGCACGAGGCGATAGCCAACGTCGCCGATGGCAGGCGCGACAACGACCGCGATGCGCGCGGCCATTCCCGTTTCGAGGATGAGCCTTGGCTCGTCCATGGTCACTCCAGGTCAATCGGGACGGAAGGCCAATAAAAAAGAGCGGGTCCGGGAGGGCCCACTCTCATCAAGCGATCTGTCGCACAATAAGGTTTGTGATGCTGATATGGCCCAACTCGGGGATGATTTCAAGCGATTTGGCGATCCATCAAACTGTCTCACCCAAGGTAACCTGCTGGTGAGAGTTACGGGTTATGGTTGAATCATTACCGAACGAAGACCATCCGGCCTGTGGCGACATGGGGCAGAACGGGAGGTCTTCAGTTTCAGGGGTTCAGGATGGTCGGGCAAGCGGGGTCCGGGCAGTTCGTGGAAGAGCTGGAGTTGTTTCATGTCACAGACTTCGCAAGCCCAGACTTCGCAAGCCCAGAGATCACAAGCCCAGACATCACATGCGCTCAACGACTTGAAATTGGCCTTTGCCGCGAAGGATGAGGCCACCCGCGAAACGACAATCGACAAGATCACTGATCTGTTTGTTGCCGGCGCCCCGCAATTTTCCGAAGCGCATGTCGCGCTGTTCGACCAGGTGATCGGCCTGCTCGCGGAGGCCATCGAAATCAGGGCGCGGGCCAGATTGTCCGGCAAGCTCGCCGATATCGACAATGCGCCGCCAGCCCTTGTGCGAAGGCTGTCACGCGACGAGATTGCGGTCGCTCGTCCGGTATTGGCCCGGTCGGCACGGTTGACCGACAAGGATCTGGTCGATGCGGCCCGTTTCGGCGGCCGTGATCACATGCTGGCGATCTCGGAGCGACGCGATCTCTCGGAACCCGTGACGGATGTTCTGGTTGGCGAGGGTGACCGGGTCGTGATCAATGCGGTCGCGAGCAACCCGACCGCCCGGTTTTCCGCCAAGGGCTACGACGCACTGATCTCCAAATCGCGGGCCGATAATCTCCTTCAAGCGGCACTCGGCCGCCGCAATGATATTCCGCAACGCCACATGGCCGTGCTCTTCGAACTGGCGAAGAAAGCTGCCCGCGAACGCCTCCAGAATGATCATGGCAACGCAGGACGCAGGGCTGTCTCCGAGGCGGTGAATGCAACCACCCGCGACATCGTGGCGGAGACCAAGGCGCGGTCGGAGGCTTACAGGCAGGCGGTCCAGCAGGTTTCGAGCCTGATGCAGAATGACGGCCTGCATGAGCCCGCACTTCTGGAATACGCCCGGCAGGGACAGATCGACCATTCGGTGATCGCGCTGTCCTATCTGAGCAAGCTTCCGCTCGCGATGGTGGAACGCGCGGTTCTTTCGGCCGATAATGACGCCTTGCTGATCATGGGGCGGTCGATCAACCTGTCCTGGACAACCGTTCGGGCAATCTTTGCCCTGCGACACGAGTACAAGCCTTCGTCACGACAGCTGGAGCAGTTGTCTGACAGCTATGGCAAGCTGACGCCCGCCACCGCCCAGCGCGTCCTGCGCTTCCTCCACGCCCGGGAAAGTGCTGCTGCAGCGAAAGCCTGATCCGGGGACTGCCAGGTTTAAAGCATGACGTTTTTTGACGGAAACAGTGGCACGTCGTCTTGGACGGGCTTGACCCGTCCATCCACGTCTTCCTGCGGCCCATAAACGTGGATGGCCGCGTCAAGCGCGGCCATGACGTGTTTTCGTCAAGAAAAATCGTGCGCTAGAATGGCTCTTTCCGAAACTTCAGATAGCTTGGCACGCGGCCCTCGCGGATGGCTTTCGCCTCGTAACGGGTGCCGGGCCAGCCATCGTAAGGCGTCGTCCAGTCAGGCGCGGCAGCGGCCTGCCAGGTCAAGCCGGGGACTGCAAAGGCGCGTAGCAATGTCCAGCCGACATAGTCATCGATATCGCTG
Source organism: Hyphomicrobiales bacterium (assembly GCA_031380285.1). Lineage (GTDB taxonomy): Bacteria > Pseudomonadota > Alphaproteobacteria > Rhizobiales > Beijerinckiaceae > JADCCX01. The sequence goes on from JANNFV010000545.1 coordinate 2,868, forward strand.
GCAAAGCGGAACTCGCCGCCAGGCACCAGTGCCCGTGTGATCAATCCGAGCGACTCCTCCGTCACGAACCGCCGCTTGCGCTGGCGGCGCTTCGGCCAGGGGTCGGCATAGAGCAGGTCAATCGCCTCGATGGAATTTTCGGGAAGCCGCCGCAACAGTTTCGTCGCATCTTCGCTGCAGACCCTGATATTGCTGATCGTCAGACGATCCACCTCCATCAGCAGCTTGGCCATGCCGTTGACAAAGGGCTCGACGCCGACGAACCCTGTTTCAGGCCGTTCAAGTGCGCGGTGGACCAGATGTTCACCCCCGCCGAAGCCGATCTCCAGTCGGATGGGCCTCGGGCCACCCGGAAACAGGCTCGCAGGGTCCAGCGGTCCTTCCCCCAAGGCAAATCCGAAACGCGACAATCCGTCCGCCCAGATCGCGGACTGCATCTTGCGCAGGGTCTTGCCCTTGGAGCGGCCGAAGAAGCGGGCCCGTTCCGGTGCTTGCGACGTGGTCATGGCCAACCCGTTGTCAGCACGAAAAAGGGCCAGCCCGGAAGCCAGCCCCTTTCATGCAGATGTTGCGGAAGAAATCAGGCTACAGCCTTCTTGATCGCATCAACGAGATCGGTGCGCTCCCAGGAGAAGCCGCCGTCACGTGCTGCCTTGCGGCCGAAATGGC
>JANNFV010000626.1:0-5765 GCA_031380285.1 Hyphomicrobiales bacterium
CGCCACCAGGCATTGCGACCCTACACGCCACCACCCGCGGTGCTCGATATCTTCATCCGCGAGTTCGACCGCGCCCATGCAGATGGCGGCCTGTTCCTGCTGACGATGCATCCGCATGTCATCACCTACCGTTCGCGCATCTTCATCCTGGAGGAGCTGATCCGGCACATGAAGGCGAAGGGTGGCTGCTGGTTCGCCACCCATGCCCAGGTGGCAGGGCACGTGGTGGGAACCATGCAACCCCGGTGAGAGCGGTTGCCAATTCCGAAATTCACAAACCCATCATGCGCGTCGTGGCCCCAACGGACATCTCGACCGGCACGACGCTCTGCCGCTCGACTTTCGCACCATTGATCCGGGCCAGCAGCATCCGTGCTCCCAGTGTTCCCATCAGCAGGCGCGGCGTGACGAGCGTGGTCAGCGGACGCGGCAGTACGGCGTTGATGCCCAAGCCGTTGAAGCCGACGATCCCGATATCTCCGGGCACCGACAAACCATGCGCCTCGCAGGCCGACATCCCGCCAAAGGCCATGTGATCGTTGAGGTAGCAGAGACAATCGGGATGCTGGCCATCAGCGGCGAGCAAGGCCCTGGTCTCGTTCATGCCCGCTTCGAAAGACGCATGTCGCTCGCTGCGCCGGACCACGGGGCCGCCATGTCCATGCGCAAGAAACGCCGAGCGCAAGCCAGCCAGCCGCTTCTCGGCCCGTGGATCGCGGTTGGCTTCCACGCCGACAAAAGCCGGGGCCTTGTAGCCGCAGGCCAGAAGGTATTCGCCAATCGCGCGTCCCGCCGCCACATGGTCTATGCCAACGCAGACATCGATGGGATCGGCACACTGGTCCCAGATTTCAAGCGTGGGGATGCCCGCCGCTCGCAACTGCTCGCGCACGCCCGGGGCATGATCCACGCCGCTCAGGACGACACCTGCCGGTTTCCAGTCGATCATGCGCTCCACCCACAACGCCTCCCGATGGCTGTCATAGTCCGAATTGTCGAGGACGAGATCAAAACCAGCGGTGTCGAAGGTGCGGCGCATGCCGTCGAGGATGTCGGCGAAGACCTCGTTGAACAGCATGGGCAGCGAAATGCCGATGAGCGTCGAGTGCGATGCCGCCAGCGAGCGCGCCGTGCGACTTGGACGATAGCCGAGAGCCTTGGCAGCGGCGAGGATTTCGCTGCGCTTGGCGCTGGACACGCCCTCGACCCCACGCATCGCCCGCGACACCGTCATGATGCTGACGCCAACGCGCCTGGCGACATCCTGGATGCTGGGGGACTGGCGTGTCATGGTGGCCAGGGAGTGTTGACAAACTGGACAGGTGCTCGACGCGAGGGATTTTGGTTCAGGGCAAAGGCGTTGTCTCGAACCAAACCGCCCGGTTTGGGAGAGACACCGTCGAAGCCATGGGCCAAAATCGCCGCGCCGCTCTGCGGTGAGATGAAAAAGGGCCGATGTTCAAGCGCCGTCCCTCGCCAATACGGACGTATTGGCTTCGGATCGCCGCATGAATCTCGGTCCCTTTTTGATCTCATCGAGCACCTGTTCAGGTTGTCAACACTCCCTACGTTAGCGCTAACGTGGAAATCCCGTCCAGCCGATTAACAGCGCAGAGGGGATGCCGCATAGTTTCGTCAAAACAAAAGTGTCTTCGGGGAGGGTTGGTTGCCAGAGATCGTCTTCGATCGGGTCGAGAAGAAGTTTGGCGCGGTGAGCGTGCTCCCGCCGCTGGACCTGAAGCTGCCTGACGGAGAGTTCACCGTTCTCGTCGGCCCCTCTGGCTGTGGCAAATCCACGACGCTGCGCATTCTGGCAGGCCTCGAGACGTTGACGGCGGGCGAAATCTACTTCGACGGCAGGCCCATCAGCCGCCTCGACCCCAAGGACAGGGACATCGCGATGGTGTTCCAGGATTACGCGCTCTATCCGCACATGAACATCGCGAAGAACATGTCCTTTGCGCTGCGGCTGAAGCGCGTGCCAAAGGCGGAAATCGACGCCAAGGTGAAGGCCGTGGCGGACATGCTGAACATCGGGCACCTGCTGGACCGCAAGCCGGGTGAACTGTCCGGCGGGCAACGCCAGCGCGTCGCCATGGGCCGGGCGCTGACCCGTGATGCCGGCACCTTCCTGTTCGATGAGCCGCTCTCCAACCTCGATGCCAAGCTCAGGGCGAAGCTGCGCACCGAATTGGCCGAGATGCGCACACGCATCGACAAGAACATGGTCTATGTCACCCATGATCAGGTCGAGGCGATGACGCTTGGCGACCGCATCGTGGTGATGTCGGAAGGCGTGATCCAGCAGCAAGGCACGCCGAAGGAACTGTTCGAGAAGCCGGTCAACCAGTTCGTCGCGGGCTTCATCGGCAGTCCGACCATGAATTTCATGGATGGGGAACTGGTGCGCGAAGGCGGCCGCCTGTGCGTGCGTGGCGAGGGCTATCTCCTGCCGCTGCACGAGGGCACCGCATTGCGTGCCGACAGGGCTGCATCGGCAGCAGTGGTGGTCGGCATGCGCCCTTCCGCGTTTTCGCAGGAGCCAACGGATGGTGCACAGATCGCCCTGCGTGTGATCGTGGCGGAATATCTCGGCACCAACTCGGTGCTGGCGACACGGTGTGGCGGCTCGGATGTCCTGGTGGAGGTGGCCAGTGCCCATCTGCCAAAATCCGGCGAGACGGTGACCTTCGGCATTCGTCCGCAGGACATCATGGTGTTCGACAAGGCAACAGGAAAAACGCTGTGATCAACACACGGCGGCAACACAGGGAGAGAGCAATGAAACAATCCATCAAGGCGATCGTGTTCGGGGTGAGCCTGAGCGTCATCGCCATGGCGACGGCCGTGCCGCAGGCGCAGGCCGATCCCTATGCACCGCATCGGGGCAAGAGCCTGGTCGTCAACTTCCCGGCGCATCCCCATTACACCGCCGTGATGAAGGTGCTGCCGGAGTTCACCAAGGAAACCGGCATCAAGGTGGAGGTCGACCAGCTCGAATTTCTCAAGATGCGGGAGAAGCAGACGCTGGAGCTGACCAAGGCGCGGGGCGACTATGACCTGATCTCCTATGTGGTGTTCTCCAAGGCGGATTATGTCTTCGCGGACCAGCTCGAGAATCTGGCGCGCTATTTCATGAACCCGCGGCTGGCGGACCCTGCCTATGATCCCGATGACATCATTCCGGGCTACATGCAGAACATCGGCGTGGCAGGCGGCGCCAAGGGCTATCTGCCTGGCCCCACCGGCTCGCTCTTCGGCATTCCCTTCGGATCGGAGACCTCGATCCTGGGCTACCGCAAGGACATCTTCGAGAAGCACAACCTGAAGGTCCCCACGACGTATGACGAGATGGTGGACCTCGCCTGCAAGATCCCCCAGCTCGAGAAGGGCATGGGCGGCCTGGCCTCCCGCGCCGCCTCCGGCCACCACGCCGCGCACGCCTATCTCCTGCATCTTGCACCGCTGGGCGGGCGCGTGTTTGACGAGAACTGGAACCCGATCATCAACAACGCGGCGGGCATCAAGGCCGCCGAGACGCTGAAGAAGATCGTGGATTGCGGCCCTGAAGGGGCCAAGACCTTCGGCGTGGCCGAGGCGGGTGCGGCCTTCCTGCAAGGCAAGACGGCGATGTATCTCGACTCGACCGTTTTTGCCGGTCAGGTCGATGATCCGGCACAATCGAAAGTGGTCGGAAAAGTGGGCTGGGCCATGCACCCCATGGGTGTGCGCCGTGGCTCGCAGACCGGTGGCTTCGGCATCGCCATCCCGCGCAATGCCAAGAACAAGGACGCGGCCTTCCTGCTGATGCAGTGGCTGACCTCCAAGCGCGTGGACAAGATGATCGCGCTGCAAGGCGGCAATCCGATCCGCTTCTCCACCCATGCCGATGCCGAGGTGAATGCCAAGTTCTCCTACATGTCCACCTTCGGAGAAGCCTTGAAACACGCTGATCCGGACTGGCGTCCGATTATCCCGGCCTGGGGCAAGATCAACGCCGACCTGGGCACAACCCTGTCCAAGGTTCTCACCGAGAACCTCGACATCAAGCAAGCCTTCGATGGCATCGCCACCCGCACCAAGGCGGTGATGACAGAGGCTGGCTACGACACCTTCCGGAAGTAACCCGGATCAACCCTCTGGCGGCGCGGGACAGCCTGCGTCGCCACCTCCCGTCCGCCTCTCCTGAAAGCTGCCATGCAGGCTGCCAATACCCAGCGGCTCACGCCCTACATGTTCCTCGCGCCCGCGATCGTGATCCTCGCGGTCGCGCTGATGTATCCCATCGGCTACATGGTCTATGCGAGTTTCCTCGACTGGAACCCGAGCCAGCGCATCGGCGAAGCGGGCTGGGTCGGCTTGCGCAACTATCTCTTCCTGCTCAACGATCCGAAGTTTCGCGAGTCCTTCAGCGTCACCCTCATCTTCGCGGCATCGGTCGTGACCATCGAGATGGCACTGGGTGTGGGCCTGGCGCTGCTGCTCGACCGCAACATCCGGGGCATGTCGGTGCTGCGCACGCTGTTCATCCTGCCCATGATGATCGCGCCCATCGTCGTCGGCCTGATGTGGCGCTACATGTATCACCCGACGGTTGGCACCTTCAACCGCACGCTGAAGAGCCTTGGGCTGGCCCCCGTTCCCTGGCTGTCCGACGCGAATTGGGCGCTGGCGGCCGTGATCATCGCCGATATCTGGCAATGGACACCGTTCATCTTCATCCTGGCGCTCGCCGCGCTACAATCCTTGCCACGGTCGGCACTGGAGGCGGCACGCATCGATGGTGCCAATGGCTGGCAGCAGGTGTTGCACATCAAGCTGCCCCTGATGCTGCCTGTCCTGATCATCACCGGGCTCCTGCGGCTGATCGATGCCTTCAAGGTGCTGGAGGTCGTGCTGGTGCTCACCAATGGAGGGCCGGGGCTTTCGACCGAGATCCTGTCCCTGCGCATATCGCGCACGGCGTCGGAGTTCCGCGAGTTGGGCGTGGCCGCCGCGATGTCCAACATCCTGCTGCTGCTCCTCCTGGTCCTGACGCTCGCCATGTTCATCTTCAACAAGATGCAGGAGACGCGGCAGGCGCGCCTGCGGGCAGCCGCCGAGAAGGGAGGGCATTGATGGCCACCGCCGCACCTGAACGCCAGCATCCCGGCTTCTATGCGCTGGTCACCGCCCTGGTGATCATGTCGGTCGGACCGATTGTCCTGATGCTGATCACCTCGCTCAGGCTCAATGTCGAGATCATGAGCGACACGTCGAGCCTGCTCTTCATGCCGACGCTGCGCAACTACGAGGCGGTGCTGTGCGACGTGCTGTGGTACAGGCCGAAAGCCGTCGACCTGTGTGATCCGACCTTCGCGCGTGCCCTCGGAAACTCGTTGTTCATTGCCACCATCGCCACAATCCTCACCCTGGTGATCGGCTGCATGGCGGCCTATGCCATCGTGCGGTTCAGGTTCTTTGGCCGCGACGGCCTCTCGCTCATGACGCTCATCATGCGGATGGTGCCGCCCGCCGTGCTGCTGGTTCCTGTCTTCGGCATCTGGACCTTCCAGTTCTGCATTGGCGATCAGTGCGCGGCTGGCACGCATTGGGGCATCATCCTGATCTATGTGGCGATGAACCTGCCCTTCGTCATCTGGATCCTGCAGAGCTTCATTGCCACATAGATCAGGATGATGCCCCAATGCGTGCCAGCCGCGCACTGATCGCCAATGCAGAACTGGAAGGTCCAGATGCCGAAGACAGGAACCAGCAGCACGGCG
>JANNFV010000666.1:0-3257 GCA_031380285.1 Hyphomicrobiales bacterium
GGGTCTTCGGCGGAACCGGCCTGCTTGTCAACGCTCGACGGATCAGGCGTCAGGCCGCGGCCAGCGTGATGACGTCCACCACGTCGTTCACCACGCGCTCGACCAGATCCTTGTCGTCGCCTTCCGCCATCACGCGGATCACAGGCTCGGTGCCTGACGGACGGATCACGAGGCGGCCCGTGTTGCCCAGGCGCTTGCGGGCGTCCTCGATGGCGCTGACCACCTTGTCCTCCGCCAGCGGCTGGCCCTTGCGGTAGCGCACGTTCTTGAGGATTTGCGGCAGCGGCTCGAAGCGGTGGCAGACCTCGGACACCGGCCTGTCCTCTTTCTTGACGCAGGCCAGCACCTGCAAGGCCGCGATCAGGCCGTCGCCCGTCGTCGAATAATCCGACAGGATGATGTGGCCGGATTGCTCTCCCCCCACGTTGAAGCCGTGCTCGCGCATGTATTCCAGCACATAGCGATCCCCCACAGCCGTGCGGGCCAGGCTCATGCCCAGGGATTGCAGGTGCCGCTCCAGACCGAGATTCGACATGATGGTGGCAACGATGCCCGGCTGTGTGAGGCGCCCGTCTTCCTTCCAGCTTTCGGCCACCACGGCCATCAGCTGGTCGCCATCGACCACCTGGCCCTTTTCATCGACGATCAGCACCCGGTCTGCGTCGCCATCGAGCGCAATGCCGACATCGGCGCGCATTTCGCGCACCTTGCGGATCAGCGCATCGGGCGCAGTCGATCCCACGCCGCGGTTGATGTTGAAGCCATCCGGCTCATTGCCAATGGTGATCACCTCGGCGCCAAGCTCCCAGAGCGCTTCCGGCGCCACCTTGTATCCCGCGCCATTGGCGCAATCGAGCACGATGCGCATGCCATCGAGCGACATGTGGCGCGGCAAGGTGCGCTTGGCGAACTCGATGTAGCGGGCATGCACCGAGTCGACACGCTTGGCCCGGCCCATATCAGGCGATTTGCACAGCCGGGACATCATGTCGCTTTCCAGCAGCGCCTCGATTTCTGCCTCGATCTCGTCGTTGAGCTTGTAACCATCCGGACCGAACAGCTTGATGCCGTTATCCTCGTAAAGGTTATGAGAGGCCGAGATCATCACGCCAAGATCAGCGCGCATGGAGCGTGTCAGCATGGCGATGGCGGGCGTGGGCATGGGGCCGAGCACCAGCACATCCATGCCAACCGAGAGAAAGCCGGCGGTGAGCGCCGTCTCGATCATGTAGCCGGAAAGACGCGTGTCCTTGCCGATGACCACGCGGTGCCGGTGGTCGCCGCGCTGGAACACAATGCCCGTCGCCTGCCCCACCTTGAGCGCCAGCTCCGGCGTGATGACGCCATTCGCCCTGCCCCGGATGCCATCCGTACCAAAATACCGCCGCGCCATTGTGGCCCCTTTGTCTTTTTGCCTCAGACTGAGGAGAGCGCGCTTATAACCTGGAATGGGGTGGATTTCCTAGGTATTGTGCAAGGCGGTGTTAACCATGGTTAATGGATGCGCCCAAATGCGACGCGGCGTAGCAGGATATGCTGCGTCTGGACGCTCATCAGTCAATTCGCATCGATTTTTTTTGATCAGTGCGTATTCTAAAGATGACCGTCTAGAACTTGTATGAAATTCCAATTCGGATTGTTTGCAGACGTGTGCTCAATTGACCCGTTCCGAAACCAAATTTGCCGAAGTCTGAATAAACATATTCGGCGCGGCCTATCACATTGTGAGTGATCGCATACTCAACGCCTCCGCCGACAGCAAAGCCAAGGCTGGTCTTTGCATGCTTGGCAATGATCGTGTTCTGCCCAGTCGCGGCGTCACGATATGTAAACTGGGCCTTCTGATGCGCCAGCGAAAGTCCGCCAGACACAAATACAAGAAATCGGTCGAAAGGGAGCCCAACTCGCAATTTCGCGGAGCCAGCCCAAGAGGCATCAAAGTCCATTCCATAACCAGCAGCGCCAACAATCTGCCGACCAGACTTCTTGTGCCCGAGCTTCGTGAGGTCAGTTTCCAGGCCAAGAACAAGCGCGGATGAAACCAGCCAGTTGTAGCCCAGATGTAACCCTAGCGTGCCCTTGCCGTGGCCAATGGAAATTGGTGGGCTGAAGTAAGGAGTTCCGAGAACAGGCCCTACCGGTGGCGGCGTGAAGGTCGATCCCGACGTTGATCCAGTCATGGAGCTGTAGCCTGCATGGACGCCTGCGTAGGTGCCCGACCAAAGACTTTGATTGCTCATCAGCGGGACAATCTGAGGCCCTCCTGTCTGTCGAGCGTCCGGAGAGCGCGGGCGGGTTTCTTCAGAACGAGCAAGACGAGTGCCGGGCAACTTGGTGGTAAAGCAAGCTGTGTTGTCAGCGGGATTGGTATCATGAAGCGCGGAAGACGGTGAAAATCCAACTTGGACACAGTTGATAATAATCGGAGCTACGTTTGTTCCGCCATAGGAAACTGTCGCAAACACGCCATTCGGAACTAAACCGCCTCCGAAAGTGCAGGTTATCGTCTGGCCAGAAAGAATTGGCGCAGGCGTGCATGCCCAACCGACCGGCACAAAAATGGACGTCACAGTCATCCCGGCTGGAATAACATCCGAAATAGAAATTTCGCCCGGAGCTGCTGTGAAAGGGGCACCATTATTGACAATGCCAACTACAAAGTTGGGTGTGCCGTGCCCTCCAACGCCTTGATAATTGTGTTTCCGGACACTTAGGTCGACCAGCACTGGCGGTGGTGGATTTGTCGAAGGCACTACGGCAGGCGCATCGCCATCGCGGTCACGCGGCCTGCCGGGCGGAACCAGCACATCTCCCACGCCAATAACGGGAGCGTTGCTATCTCTCACCAATGGCTTTCGCAAATCTGCAGCTTGCACGGTGGAACAGCACGATGCTGCAAGAACGAATATTGAAAAATGGACGCAAACTCTGAGAGACACAGCAATGACCTCGCGTGCAAATATGATTACGGTCATTCCACGATCCACTTTGCACTTGCACGAACACCCCCTCATCGGAAGATGTCAAGCGAGGGATAGAACGCCAGCGCGATGGCCATAGAGTTTGCGCAAAAAGTTTGCAAATTTGCAACGCGGTCGGCTGCACTCACGCGCGAAACTGGTGCGGACAGCGGGGGTCGAACCCGCATAGTGTTGCCACCGAGGGATTTTAAGTCCCTTGCGTCTACCAGTTTCGCCATGTCCGCACAGCGTTGACCGGGTTAGCGGCTCATCGGAGAATCGGCAAGCACGCTCGCC
>JANNFV010000710.1:0-3168 GCA_031380285.1 Hyphomicrobiales bacterium
ACGACGGTCGGGGTATAGTGTGGCTCCGGCCAAGGTTCAACCTCAATTTCCGGCCACCGGGAAGATATTTCCGGGTCTCTCCCCTCAACCTACATCGGCAACATCGACAACCCGCAGGTCCACCCGTTCGCGCCCGCCCCAGCGGTCGATCTGCAGGCTGCCGAGCAGATGCACGGGCTTGCCGCGCCGCGCCAGCATGGCGTCTCCCAGTGGCTGGCCCTGCACGCGGAAGGCGATGCCGCCCGCCGTTGCGCCATCGGCAGAGCGCAGGCGCAGGCGCAGATGCGCGGCTCCGATGGGGGCGACATCGGTCAGCACATGCGCGGGCAAGGCAAACAGCGGCTCGCTGTTGCCCTGGCCGAATGGCCCTGCCCTCGTGATGTCCTGCGCCAGTTCAGGCGTCAGCCCGCCCGCCGTGAGTGCGGCATCAACCGGCAGGCTGCTGGCTTCGCGTGCCACAGCGATATCGGGTGCAAGCCGCGCATCGAGAAAATCGCGCAATGCCGAGAGGTTTCCTTCGCTGACGGTCAATCCCGCTGCCATCGCATGGCCGCCACCCTTGAGCAGCAGCCCTGCCTCCACGGCGGCTTTCACGGCGCGGCCCAGATCGACGCCGGAGAGCGAGCGGGCCGAGCCTGTCCCCTGCCCTTTGTCCGCGTCCCAGGCGATGGCGACGGCCGGGCGATGGAAGCGGTCCTTCAGGCGCGATGCCACAAGCCCGACCACGCCGGGGTGCCAGTCGGCGGAGCCAGCCACGACCACCGGGCGCTCACCATGCATCGCCTCCTCGGCTCGCACGGCATCCTCGGCCTGGGCCAGTGTCAGCTGTTCCAGTGTCTGGCGCTCGCGGTTGAGGCGGTCAAGCTCGCCGGCGATGCGGCTGGCTTCCACCGGATCATCCGTGGTGAGCAGCCGTGCGCCCAGCGCCGCATCGCCGATGCGACCGCCCGCGTTGATGCGCGGCCCCAGCAGGAACCCCAGGTGATACGCTTCGGGCGGTTCCTTCAGCCCTGCCGCATCCATCAGCGCAGCAAGGCCAGGCCGGTGGCGCTGGCGCATCACCTTCAGGCCCTGGCGCACGAAGGCACGGTTGAGGCCCGTGAGCGGCACGACATCGGCCACGGTGCCGAGCGCCACGATGTCGAGCATCCCCATCAGGTCCGGCGGTTGGCGATCCTTGAACAGGCCCTTCGCCCGCAACGCACGGTTCAGCGCAACCAGCGTCATGAACACCACGCCGCAGGCCGCAAGCTTGCCCAGGCCCGAGAGATCATCCTGCCGGTTGGGGTTCACGATGGCCGCGGCCTCGGGCAGCGTATCGCCCGCGAGGTGGTGGTCGAGCACCACCGTGTCGAGGCCGATGCGTTTTGCCTCTGCCAGCGGCTCATGGCTGGCGATGCCGCAATCCACCGTCACCAGCAGTTTTGCACCATCCGCGTGCAGCATGCGGATGGCCTCGCTGTTGGGGCCATAGCCTTCGGTGATGCGATCCGGGATGTGGATGCGCGTCTTCACGCCGAAGGCGTTGAGATAGAGCGCCAGCAGCGCGGCGGACGTTGCGCCGTCCACATCGTAATCGCCGAAGATGGCAACAGGTTCCCCGCGCTCAACCGCCGCGGCGAGCCGCGCGACCGCAAGGTCCATGTCACGCAGGATGGACGGGTCCGGCATCAGGTCGCGCAGCGTCGGTTCCAGAAACAGCGGCACATCGGCCACCATCACGCCGCGCCCGGCGATGACACGGGCCAGGCTGTCGCGCAGGCCATGCACCTGGGAAATCGCCAATGCCTCGCGCTGGGCGGTGGCATCGAGGCGGTCAATCCAGCGGCGGCCAGTGAGGGAGTGGGAGACGTTGAGGAAGGCTTGCATCAGCGGATCAACCTCGCGGGGTGCCCATCACCACTCGCTATGTGGAAGCATTGCACAACTCTTGTGCGTCCTTCGAGGCTCCTTCGCTGCGCTTCGTCGCACCTCAGGATGAGGACAAAAGTGTTTTGCAGATCGCTGTTTTCCTCATCCTGAGGTGCGAGCGAAGCGAGCCTCGAAGGACGCACATGATCTGTGCAAAATTCCCCTCTCAGCCGAATAAAAAGCACTCACTCCGGCAAGAACTTCCGCAATTCCCGGTGCTCGCCCTGGATGCGCCGCACGGTGCCGGTCAGCGAGCGGTAGATGATCGTCTCTGTTTCGACGATGTCGCCGCGGAAGCGCACGCCCTTGAGCAGCGAGCCATCCGTCACGCCTGTCGCGGCCACGACGGTGTCGCCTGACGCCAGTTCCGAGAGGTCGTATTTCTTCTTGGGATCCTTGACGCCCATCTTGGCGGCACGGGCCACCTTTTCCGGTGTGTCGAGGATAAGGCGCCCCTGCATCTGGCCGCCGACGCAGCGCAACGCGCCTGCCGCCAGCACGCCTTCCGGCGCCCCGCCGATGCCGAGATAGATGTCGATTCCGGTTTGATCCGGCACGGTGGTCTGGATGACGCCGACCACATCACCATCGGTGATCAGGCGGATGGCACAGCCGATCTTGCGCAGTTCGGCAATCAATTGGGCGTGGCGCGGGCGATCCATCACCAGGGCCGTGATTTCGCCCGGCTTCACGCCCTTGGCCTTGGCCAGCGCGTGGATGTTGTCGGTGGGCGAGGCATCAAGATCGACCACGCCTTTCTTGTAACCCGGGCCAATGGCGATCTTGTTCATATAGACATCAGGCGCATAGAGCAGCGTGCCGGCCTGGGCCATGGCCATCACGGCGATGGAGCCGGGCATGTCCTTGGCACACAGCGTCGTGCCTTCCAGCGGGTCGACCGCGATATCGACCTTCGGGCCTTTCTTGGTGCCCACCTTCTCGCCGATGAACAGCATCGGGGCTTCGTCGCGCTCGCCCTCGCCGATCACCACTTCGCCATCGATGGGCAGGCGGTTCAATTCGCGGCGCATGGCATCGACAGCAGCCTGATCCGCCGCCTTCTCGTTGCCGTGTCCGCGCAGATGGGCGGAAGCCACCGCCGCACGCTCCGTCACACGCACCAGCTCCATGGTGAGAATGCGCTCGATGATCTGATTTTCGGAGACGACGAGATCGACCATGGACTTTCCTTTGGACGGCAAGAATCTGTGATTGAAAGGTTTTTAGCAGGCGGCGAGACGCTGTGCCACGCATTCC
>JANNFV010000022.1:0-2252 GCA_031380285.1 Hyphomicrobiales bacterium
CGATCCCAATACCCCAGGCGACAAGACACTGAGCGTGGCAGGCAAAAGCACGCTGTCCTTGAAGCCGCGGTCGACAGACGGCGGGGCTGGCACTGTGCGCCAGAGCTTTTCGCATGGCCGTTCCAAGACGGTTGCCGTGGAAGTCGTCAAGCGCCGCGCTCCTGGGCCAGGTGGGTTGCCACCGCGCGATCAGCAGCTGACTGGTGGTGCTCAGGATGCCAAACCTTCCGCTCCGGTCTCCCTGAAGCCCGCATTGCAGCAGCGCCCCGTCTCTGGTGGCATGGTGCTGCGCACGCTTTCCGAAAGCGAGCAGAACGCCCGCCAGGCCGTATTGATGGATGCGGCGCGCGTCGAGGAAGACGCCCGCAAGCACGCCGAGCAGGACGCCCGCCAGCGTGACGCCAGGCAGGATGCCGACCAGCGCGAACGCGAAGCCGCCGAGGCCCGCAAGCGCGACGAGGATGATCGCCGCTACCGTGAGGACGAGCTCAAGCGCCGTGGCCAGCAGGAAGCTGTTCGTCGGCTCGGCGAAGAGCCCCGCACTGCACGCCCCGCCGATGGCCCCCGTTTCGATGCGCCCCGCGCCTATGGGGATCGCCCGCCACGGCTCGATACGCCACGGCCAGCAATGGGCGATCGTCCGCAACGCAGCAGCACCGAGGGTTACGGCGACAGACCGCGCCCGGACGGTGATCGTGGCCCTCGCACGGGTGCCTTTGCCGACCGCGCTCCGCGTCCGCCGGGCGGCTTCGGCGACAGACCGCCCCGTCCGGCTGGTGGCTTCGGCGACCGTGGTCCCCGTCCCGAGGGTGACCGTGGCCCGCGCCCCACCGGCTTTCCCGATCGCGGCCCGCGTCCGGCAGGTCCAGGTGGCGACCGTGGACCAAGGCCCATGGGTGGCGGATTTGGCGATCGTGGTCCGCGCCCACCCGGTGGTGGCAGTGCTGGCCCGGCACGGTTTGGCTTCAACCGTGCACCAACCGCTCCAGCCGAGCCGTTGATTCAGGAAAACCGTCGCACCGCGCCTCCCGGCAGTGGTGCCAGCCGGTCCTCCCGTGACGCGATCATGGACCTCGAGGGTCTGGCCGCGAAACGCGGTCGCGGTGGTGTCGTGGTCAAGGCGGAGCGCCCCACCAAGGGTGCCGAAAGCCGTGACCGTGGACGCCTGACCGTCACCAACGCCTTTGCCACGGAAGAGGAGCGCACACGCTCCGTTGCCGCCTATCGCCGCCGTGTCCAGCGCATGAAGGGCGGGCAGGACGAGCAGAAGGAAAAGGTGTTCCGCGAGGTCATCCTGCCTGAGACCATCACCATCCAGGATCTGGCGAACCGCATGTCGGAACGCGGCGTGGACATCATCCGCATGCTGATGAAGCAGGGGCAGATGCACAAGATCACCGATGTGATCGATGCCGACACCGCCGAATTGATTGCCCAGGAGATGGGCCACACCGTCAAGCGCGTGTCGGAATCCGATGTCGAAGGCGGCCTCTTCGACGTGCCGGACAGCGAGGAAACGCTGCGCCATCGCCCGCCGGTCATCACGATCATGGGCCATGTCGATCATGGCAAGACCTCGCTGCTCGATTCGATCCGCAAGACCAATGTCGTTTCGGGTGAAGCCGGCGGCATCACCCAGCATATCGGTGCCTATCAGATCACCTCGCCACTGGGCGGCCTGCTGACCTTCATCGATACGCCTGGCCACGCAGCGTTCACGGCCATGCGGGCGCGTGGTGCCAAGGTGACGGATATCGTCGTGCTTGTGGTGGCGGCGAATGACTCCGTCATGCCGCAGACGATCGAGGCCATCAATCACGCCAAGGCGGCCAATGTGCCGATGATCGTGGCGATCAACAAGATTGACCTGCCCGATGCCAAGCCCGAGCGCGTCAAGACTGACCTGCTGCAGCACGATGTGCAGGTGGAAAGCATGGGCGGCGACACCATCGAGGTCGAGATTTCGGCCAAGACAGGCCAGAACCTCGACAAGCTGCTGGAGATGATCCAGTTGCAGGCCGACCTGCTTGACCTCAAGGCCAATCCGGACAGGCTCGCAGAGGGCAGCGTGATCGAAGCCAAGCTGGATCGCGGTCGCGGTCCTGTGGCAACGGTCCTGGTGCAGCGCGGCACGCTGATCCACGGCGATATCGTGGTGGCGGGTTCCGAATGGGGCCGCATCCGGGCCCTGATCAATGACAAGGGCGCGAATGTCGAATTCGCGGGCCCGTCTGCACCCGTCGAGATCCTGG
>JANNFV010000054.1:0-6347 GCA_031380285.1 Hyphomicrobiales bacterium
TCGCGCGTGAGCACGGCGTTGGTAGCGATGGTGGTGCCATGGATCAGGAGCGTGATGTCAGGGATGGCAAAGCCGTGGCGGCTGGCGGCACCGGTCAGGGCATTCAGCAGGCCGATTGATGGATCCTCCGGCGTGGTTGGCGTCTTGAAGCTGTGCGCTTCGCCGGTCCCCTCATCCATGCATTCCAGATCCGTGAAGGTACCGCCGATATCGACGGCGACCCTGATTCGGCGGGGAGAAGACATGAGACGCGGAGGCTCGCTGGCGACAGGGACAAGAACGGTTAGACGCACACTCTGGAGCAAAGCCGTCGAAAGCGCCAGCGTCGCATTGCGCTCAGACCGGCTGCTTGTCGGCGCTCAAGGCGATGGCTGCGCCAGTCTCGATCACGAGATCGACCCTGGCCCCGGTGGCCAACGCGGCCTGTCGCGCAGGTGCCAGCACCAGCACCTCGCCCCAGGGCGCATCGAGCGTGTATTCCCAGGCATGGCCGAGATAGGCCCGCCGCCGGATGGTCAATGCTCCCGTTGGCGACGGTGTCAGGCCAAGCCGATCAGGCCGCAGCGCGATCATCGAGGCACCGTGAGGAATGGGCAAGGCTCCCAGCGGCAGCGACACGCCCTTGGCCGTGAAGACGGTGCCGCCGTCGATGGGAGAGAACGTACCCTCGATGAGGTTGGCCTCGCCAATGAAATCCGCCATGAAGCGGCTCTGGGGTCGCTCGTAGAGATCCTCGGGCGTGCCTTCCTGGGCAATCACGGCATTGTCCATGACGATCACCTTGTCGGAGACGGCCAGCGCTTCCTCCTGGTCATGGGTGACATAGAGCACGGTGAGGCCGAGGCGCTGCTGCAGGTCGCGGATGTCGTCGCGAACCTTGCGGCGCAGCTTCGCATCGAGATTGGACAAAGGCTCGTCGAACAGCAGCACGCGCGGCTCCAGCACGATGGCACGTGCCACCGCAACGCGCTGCTGCTGGCCACCCGACATCTCGGAGGGCAAGCGGGCCTCGAACCCGGCAAGGCCGACCAGCGCCAGCTTCTCCCGCGCCATCTGCTCGGCCTCGGCCCGCTTCGCACCCGACGCCAGCGGCCCGTACATGACGTTTTCCAGCACGCTGAGATGGGGGAAGAGCGCATAGCTCTGGAACACCATCGAAACGTCCCGCTCCGCCGCGCCCAACCGCGTCACGTCCTCGTCGCCAATCAGGATGCGCCCGCCGGTCGCCAGCTCCAGGCCTGCCACAAGCCGGAGCGTCGTGGTCTTGCCGCAGCCGGACGGGCCGAGCAGCGTGACCAGCGTGCCGGCTTCCACCGTGAAGGAAATGCCGCGCACCGCGCCCACACTGCCATAGAACTTGGAGACATTGTCAAAGCGGACAGAGGCGGCGCGGGACATCATCTGGCTCCGGACGGGGTTGATGTGAGCGACACGCCGCGCCGTCCGAGCTTGCGCTCGCCGACCAGCAACTGGATGCCGACCACGACCGCCAGCATGAACAGGATGAGCAGGGACGAATAGGCGATGGCTAGTGGGTATTCCCCTGCCTCGACGCGGTTGACGATATAGGCCGTCGCCATGTTGTAGCGGGCCGTTACCAGGAAGACGATGGCGCTGACCGCTGTCATGGCATGCACGAAGGAGAAGACCAGGGTGGCGATGATCGCAGGCTTGAGCAGGGGCAGCGTGATGCGGCGCACGGTGTAGCCCGTGCTGGCACCCAGCGTCGATGACGCCTCGTCCAATGATTTGTCGATCTGGCTCAATGCCGCAATGCCCGCCCGCACGCCCACCGGCATGTTGCGGAAGACGAAGCAGATGATGAGGATCAGGCCCGTGCCCGTGATCTCGATGGGTGGCACGTTGAACGCCACGATATAGGCCACACCGATCACCGTGCCGGGAATGGCAAAGGCCAGCATGGTGACGAACTCGAAGGTGCGCTTGCCGATAAAATCATGCCGGGTCAGCACATAGGCCGTGAGGATGCCGACCAGCGCGGTGATCGGTGCCGCAATGGCTGAGACCATGACGGTCACGAAGAACGAATCCCAGGCCGAGCCTGCGAAGAACAGGCCATGGGCGTTCCACTCGATGGCAAAGCCTGTGAGGATATGCCGCCAGGTCGGCTCCATGACGCCCCGCCCGATATCGGTGACGAAGCCACCGACGACGATGATGCCGTAGATCGCCACGGTCATGATGATCCAGGGCACCACGACGCCCAGCGACGCGATCCGCACGCCGCGCGGCAGCGGCAGGGGCACGCCGTTGTCGCCCTTGCCGGTGACCGTGACATAGGAGCTTTTGCCCAGCCAGATCATCTGCAACCAGAAGGCCGACAGCGTCAGTGCCAAGAGGAGGAGCGCAAGCAGTGCCGCCCGGCCCGGATCATGCTGTGCCCCCGCGACGGCAAAGAAGATCTTGGTCGACAGCACCTCGAACGAACCGCCCAGCACCAGCGGGTTGCCGAAATCCGCCAGGCTTTCGACGAAGCCAAGCAGGAAGGACGCCGCCACCGCCGGGCGCAGCAATGGGAAGGTCACGGTGCGGAAGGTGTGCCAGCGCCCGGCCCGCAGGGTCTGCGCCGCCTCTTCCAGCGAGGGCGCGATGCCCTGCAATGCGCCCCGCAGCATGAGATAGGACAGCGGCGTCTGCGACAGCACCTGCGCGATCAGCACACCGGGCAGGCCATAGATCCAGCGTGACCGGGGGATGTTGAACCAGGTGTCAAGGAATGTCGTGACGATACCCGTGCGCCCGAACAGCACCACCAGCGCCAAGGCTATCACAAAGGGCGGCGTGATGATCGGCAGGATCGAGAGCGCATCGAAGATTTTCGTGTTCTTCATGCCACCCCGCTGCGCCAGCAGCGCGAAGGCGAGGCCCAGGAAGGTCGAGAACAATCCCGCAAGCACGCCCAGGATCACGGTGTTGGCGACAACGCCGCAACTCGCATTGGCCGTGAAACAGGCCAGCGACCAGATGTCCGGCGCAGTCAGCCGGGTCCAGGCCAGCGACAGGTCGAGCGCACCCGTCTTGTCGAGGAAGGCGCTCGCCAGCACCTTTGCCACGGGAAAGAACACAAAGAGCAGCACCAGCGCAAAGATCGACACCGTGGTGGTGGCCACCCAGCGATCCGCCTTGAACGCACCCGAGGCCGCAAAGCCGCGCGACAATTGCAAAACCAGGGCAGCGGCGGTGAGCGCCGCTCCCAGGCCCATGGGAAGCGGCTTGCGGCCATCGAAGAGGCCAGGCGCGAAACCATAGGCGAGAAGCATAGCAAGGCCGAACCCGGCTGCAAGCACACGCCAGCGCCCGGTCGCCGCGCCGCGCGTGCCCAGCGCACCCGTGATCAGCGCCGCCAACACCGGCAGAGCCAAGGGCCAGCGCCCATCCAGCAGCCAGGCCGTGCCGGTCCGCAGGTCATCGACGAAGGCCCAGGGCAACAGCAGGAAGGCCGCGGCGGCAACGGCAGCCGCCAGCAGATCGGTCATGCCCCTATCGGCACTGCGCCTGCGCATCTCATCAAGCCCTGTTCAACGCCGACCCGTTCAGCGCCGGGGCGCGTTGCGGATTTCGGCATCCCAACGGGCCAGCAATCGCGTGCGCTCAGCCGATGAACCATACTTGGCGAAGTCATAGTCGATCAGCTTGATGTCCGCGAGCTTGGGTGATTGGGGCGGCACGGCGGATGCCGTGTTCGATGGCACCTGATAGGATTTCGCCTCGACGGCGATGGCCTGCGCCTCCGGTGTCAGCGCCCAGTCATAGAAGCGCTTGGCATTGGCCATGTTGCGTGCGCCCTTGATGATGGACATCGAGCCGATCTCGTAGCCCGTGCCCTCGCAGGGTGCCACGATCTGCACGGGTGCTCCGGTGACAGCCATGGTCACGGCGTCATGCAGGAAAGTGATGCCGATCAGGCTTTCACCGGTGGCCACGGCCCGTGCAGGGGCCGCGCCGGACCGCGTGTACTGGTTCACGTTGCGGTGCATCTCGCGCATGAAGGCGAAGGCCTTGTCCTCGCCCATGAGTTGCACCAGCGTCGCGACCTTGGTGTAGGCCGTGCCGGACGAGTTGGGGTCGGCCACCTGCACCTCGTCGCGGTACTCCGGCTTGGCGAGATCGGCCCAGCACTTGGGAGCAGGCAGGTTGCGCCGCGCCAGCTGCTGCGTGTTGTAGGAATAGCCGAGCGCACCGGCATAGATTCCCACCGTCTTGAAGCCTGACTGCTCGGCCTGCTTGCGGGCCCAGGGCAGCAACTGCGCCAGCATCGGCGACTGGTAAGGCTCGCTCAGGTTTTCTTCCGCCGCCTGCAAGTGCGGATCACCCGTGCCGCCCCACCAGACATCGCCGCGCGGATTGGCGGCTTCAGCCTTGATCTGCGCGTAGGTTTCGCCCGAGGACTTGCGCGTCATCGACACCTTGATGCCGGTGCTGCGCTCGAAGGCCTGCATCATGGGGCGGCACCATTCCTCCTGCACGGAGCAATAGATAGTGACCTCGCCCTGCGCGGCGGCTGGCCCGGCGAGGCCCGCCAGAGCGACTGCTGCAAACAGCATGGACTTGAAGCTTCCGGTGGCGGTCATCATGGCTGTGTTTCTCCCTGTCTGTGCTTTTGTTTGACGTGTTGTCGGCTCTCGCCGGACCAAGAGTCAATCGCCTGGCTTGAGAGCATGGGCGATTCCGCTGGCGGCATGCACAACCTCCCACAGGGCGGGCGTGCTGACGAGGATCGGATTGCCCTGGGTGAGCCAGTCTCCGCTGCAGAAATCATTGATCCTGGCCCCGGCCTCCGCCGCAATCACCAGGCCCGCCGCGACATCCCAGGAATTGATGTGCAATTCGCCGTAAGCATCGGTGCGGCCGAGCGCCACATGGACCAGCCCCAGGGCACCCGATGCGCTGCGCTTGACATTGGCACCCGCCGCATAGAGCCGCCCCAGCGCCTCGAGATAGGGCCCGGCAGGCAGGCGTGGCGACCAGCCGAACTCGATGGTGGAGCGCCGGATATCGGTGGTGTCCGCCACCTTGATCGGCTTGCCGTTCATGCTGGCACCCTTGCCGCGCTGCGCCAGGAAGGTTTCCCCCAGCGCCGGCGAATGGATGACGCCAAGCTCCGGCACGCCATCCACCACAAAGCCGATGGACACGCACCATTGCCGGTCACCCCGGGCGAAATTGGCCGTGCCGTCAATGGGGTCGATGATCCACAGACGGTCACTGCTGCCCTTGTCCGTTCCTGCGCCCATTTCCTCGCCCATCACCGCATCTCCTGGAAAAGTCTCGGCGATGCGCTCCCGGAACAGCGCCTCCACTGCGCCATCCGCCTCCGTCAGAAAATCCTGGAACCCCTTCATGCGGGTGCCCAGCGACGCCTGGTCCTGGAAATAACGGTTGGCAAGATGGCCAAGTTCGGTGGCGATGCCCGCCATCGCCTGGAACCGCGCGGTCAGTTCGTCCGCCCTGAGAGCCCTGCCCTGCATGGTTCAGGCTCCCAGACGCACGGGTTTGCCGGTCTGATGCGCCTTTGTGGCGGCATCGGCCAGAAGCTGCGCCCGCAAGCCGTCCTCACCGGATGGCGAGGGCGCGACGCCGCGTTTCAGGCAATCGAGAAAATGCTCCAGCTCGGCCCTGTACGCCGCTGCATAGCGCTCCAGAAAGAACGGCAGCACCGGATCGGCCTGGAAACCCGCGCCGGTCGCGGTTTCCACTGTGGTGAGCGGCACGTTCTGCGCCCGCACCATGCCCTTGGAGCCATGCACCTCGAAGCGCTGGTCATAGCCATAGGTGGCGCGGCGCGAATTGGTGATCTGGGCAATCTTGCCCGAGGCCGTCTTGAGCAGCACGGCGGCGGTATCGACATCACCCGTCTCACCGATACCCGGGTCGACCAGGCATGATCCGACGGCGTGCACCTCCACCGGCTCCTCGCCGAGGAGAAAGCGCGCCATGTCGAGATCGTGGATCATCATATCACGAAACAAGCCGCCGGAACGGGCCACATAGCTCGGCGGCGGCGGAGAGGGATCGCGCGAGATGATGCTGACCAGTTCGACCGCACCGATGGCCCCGGCACGGATACGGCGATGCGCTTCGGCAAAGCTGGGATCAAAGCGGCGGTTGAAGCCGATCATCAGTGGCTTGCCGGAGGTCGCCACCACCTTGAGGCAGCGCACAATGCGCTCGGATGACAGATCAACCGGCTTTTCGCAGAACACGGCCTTGCCCGCTTTCACCGCTGCCTCGATCAGGTCGGCATGGGTATCGGTGGGCGAACAGATCAGGACGGCGTCGATGTCTTTGGCCGCCACAAGCGCTTCGGCGCTGTCCACGCGGGCACC
>JANNFV010000125.1:0-2615 GCA_031380285.1 Hyphomicrobiales bacterium
AGGTCAAGACCGAAGCCTGACCTTCGTTGATCGCTGATACTGAAAAGCCGACCGCAAGGTCGGTTTTTTGTTGTGCTCAGGCAGCGATGCCGCTGGATGGGCTGGCGCAGGCACTGGCTATCCTGGCATACCCCTGACACGCACCGTAGGCCGCTATGGCCCTTACCGGTTCTGCACGCCTCTTTTCGCGATATTCCGGTGCATTGTGTCGAACGGCGAGCAGTTGCGACAGAAAGGCTGTATCGGGTCTGGCGATTGCCCGGAAGGTGGCCGAAACCCGCACGTCCTGACCCTCTCCGCTCGACGTCACGCGTGTCAGGCTTCGGGACAGTTCAATCGGCTCGTACGGGTTGCGCATCTCGTCTCGCATCACTCTTGTGTCAGAATGGGACAGTTCGTCTGTTCCTCCCTGCATATTTGCAAGAGCGATGCCGTTTCTTGAGAGAAAATTTACGCCTTTCAGACCTACTGCTCTCAGAATGCCGTTCCGGAAGGCTCCGCCATCCGCGTCGTGCTGGGCAAAGTGGCAGGAATGGATCGGCAAACAGACAATCGGACAGCTGTTGTGCCACTGGGTGAGACCCTGACGGCCATCCCGCCCACGCAGATCGATCCGCGGGCGATCCTCTCGTCAATCGGAGAGGCTGTCTATGACTGGGATATTGGCTCAGACGGCATTTCCTGGAGTGGCAATGTGCTGGCCTTGTTCGGCATGGCCGAGATCGAGCGCCTTGCCACAGGATCAAGCTTCAACAAGCTCGTCGACCCCATCAGTCCCACCACGCGCCAGGAGGCGATCCTGCTGTGCGAAGGCCAGGATTCGGGTGGCGGCGTGCCATACCGACTGACATTCGCCATCCAGAATGGCCGCGGACCACTGCTCTGGTTCGATGATACGGGCCGCTGGTTTGCCGGGGCCGATGGCCGCCCCGCAGTGGCACATGGCGTCGTGCGCCGCGTGGAGGGACCGAGCGAGTCCGAACGGCGTGAAATCGCATCCAGCAAGTTCGACGCGCTGACGGGCGGCCTGCTGCGCGCACCGTTCATTCGCCTCATGACCGATGATCTGGCCAAGGCGAAAGAAAAGACCAAGTCCTCCGTGCTCCTGCTGATCAGCATCCACGATCTGGCCTTCGTCAACACGACCTACGGTTTCGAAGCTGCGGATGAAGTGATCGCAGGTGTTTCGGCCCGCATCAGGGGATTGATTCGGGGCAAGGATCGTTTCGTGCGCTTCTCGGGCACCAAGCTTGCAGTGTATCTCATGGTGTTCAGCGGTGAAGACCCACAGGAAGCTGCAGGGCGATTCCGTGCCGCAGTGTCTGGAGAACCGATTCAGACAGCCGCCGGACCCATCGCCGTCAGCCTGCGAATCGGCGCGGTCGTCTCACCCAGGGATGGCCAGGATCCGATCACGTTGATCCGTCATGCCGAGGAAGCCTTGACGGAGGCGCGTTCCACATCGACACCGGACTTCGTGGCGTATTGCACCAACGTGTCGAGGGACGAGGCGCGCCGCCGCAACCTCTCGGCCTCGGATGATGTGGTCCGCGCCCTGAACGAGCGCCGCGTCATCATGGCGCTGGAGCCGGTGCTGTGTGCCAAGACCCGGGTGCTGCAGTTCCACGAGGCTCTCGTGCGGGTGCGGGCGGAGGATGGCAGCCTGTTGGGGGCCAGTGCCATCATTCCAGCTGCGGAACGCTTCGGCCTGGTGAAATTCGTCGATGCGCGTGTGCTGGAGCTGGCGGTGGACTGGCTGACCGCAAACCCATTGCAGCGTCTCTCGGTCAATGTCTCGATGCGCACTGCCGTTGCGCAGGAATGGATGGACGGTCTCAAGGCGCATGTCGCGACGCATCCCGGTGTCGCCGACCGCCTGATCATCGAAATCACCGAAACGGCAGCGATGTCTGATATCGATGCGACCGCAGCCATTGTCCAGACCATCCGTGGCCTGGGCGTACGGGTGGCCATCGACGATTTCGGCTCGGGGCATACGTCGTTCCGCAGCCTGCGGGCACTGCCTGTCGATATCCTCAAGCTCGACGGCGTGTTCATCCAGAATCTCGCGCGCTCCACAGATGACCGCTTCTTCGTGCGGACCCTGATGGATCTGGCCGGACATCTCGGCGTGCAGACGGTGGCGGAGTGGGTGCAGGACGAGGAGACCGCCAATCTCCTGGCTGAGTGGGGCGTTACCTTCCTGCAAGGCGAGTATTGCGGTCTGGCGACGGTCAATGGCGAAACGACACCGCATGAGCCGCTGCTGAAAACGGGTTGACCCGCGATCTGACGACCGCTGAATCAGGCATAAAAAAAGCCCCGGTTTCCCGGGGCTTCTTGCTGGATCCGATGCGGATCACTCCTTGTTGCCAAAGAGCGACAGCAGCATCTGGAACATGTTGATGAAGTTGAGGTACAGCGAGAGAGCACCGCTGATCGAGGCCTTGCCGGCCATCGCCGCATCACCAGCAACGTAGTAGTACTCTTCCTTCAGGCGCTGCGTATCGTAGGCGGTGAGGCCTGCGAAGATCAACACGCCGATCACGTTGATGGCGAACTGCAGGGCAGGTGCCTTCATGAAGATCTGCACAACGCTGGCAATGATGAGACCA
>JANNFV010000128.1:0-9053 GCA_031380285.1 Hyphomicrobiales bacterium
CGGTCTCAGGGGCAACCTCGCGCCCGATGGTGCCATCGTGAAGGTGGCCGGCATGGCAGCTGACAAGCAGGTGTTCAGCGGCCCGGCGCGCTGCTTCGACAATGAGGAAGAGTGCTTCGCGGCGGTCAAGGGCAAACAATACAAGGAAGGCGATGTGCTCGTCATCCGCTACGAAGGCCCCAAGGGTGGCCCGGGTATGCGCGAGATGCTGGCGACCACGGCGTCGCTCTACGGCCAGGGCATGGGCGACAAGGTGGCACTCATCACCGATGGTCGCTTCTCGGGCGCGACACGCGGCTTCTGCGTCGGCCATGTCGGCCCTGAAGCGGCGGTTGGTGGCCCCATCGGCCTGCTGCAGGATGGCGACATCATTCATCTCGATGCCATCACAGGAAAGCTTGAAGTGCGCCTTACGGATGCCGAATTGGCGGCGCGAAAGAAGCTCTGGAAACCCCGGGAAACCGATTATGGCTCCGGCGCGATCTGGAAATTCGCGCAGGGCGTCGGTTCTGCCAAAGACGGTGCGGTGACGCATCCCGGCGGTGAAGGCGAAAAGCATTGCTATGCGGATATCTGAACCCACCTTGGCGCTTGCCCTGCTGACCGCCCTCACGCTGGGCGGATCGGCGGCGCATGCGTTCGAGGTGAAAGGCGCTGATCCTGATGCTGCGCCGCCGGAGCGCCGGATGCAGGCACTGCCGTCGATGCCTGCGCTGCCGGATCTTGGCGTGGACAGCAAGATGCGCGAGATGTGGCGCGGCTTTGCCCTGACCTACCGCTCGGGCGACAAGCAGGCCGCACTGCGCCAGCTCGAGAAGGCTGCCGAACAGGGCGATATCCTGGCCCAATGGAAGCTGGGCCGCATGTATGCCGAGGGCGACGGCGTCAATCAGGATGACTTCAGGGCCTTTTCGCTGTTCTCCCGCATCGCCGATGCGCGGGGCGACGAAAGCCGCGATTCGATGCATGCCGGCGTGGTCGCCAATGCCTTCGTGGCACTGGGCTCCTACTGGCTGGAGGGCATCCCGCAAAGCGCGGTCAAGCCCAACCCGCTGCAGGCCCAGAAGGCGTTCAACTACGCTGCGACCTATTACGGTCATTCCGAGGCGCAGTATCAGCTGGCCCGCATGCTGCTGGCAGGCGTTGGCGGGAAATCGGAGCCGCGGGTCGCCATGCGCTGGCTCAGCCTCGCGGCGGAAAAGGGGCACACCTACGCCCAGGCCCGCTTGGGCTGGCTGCTGGTGACAGGCGAGGGCACGCCCCGCCATGTGGGCCGTGGCTTGGCCTGGCTCCAGGTCGCCAGGGACAATGCCAAGCCCCCCCGCGACGCCTGGGTGCTGGAGATGCACCGCAAGGCCCAGGAACTGGCGACCGACGATGACAGGCGTCAGGCCAGCACTTATGCCGAGCGCCTGACGAAGCCCAGCGAGCGGCGCTGACCGCTTTCAGATCCTGAAAATCCCCCTCACAGGCACATGATCCGACGGCTTGTCGCGGTCCCGCTCGTCCTTGTCGATGACCGTCTCCACCAGCCGGTCCGCCGCCTGCGGTGACAGCAGGAGGTGATCGATGCGGATGCCGTTGTTGCGCGGCCAGGCACCGGCCTGATAGTCCCAGAAGGTGTAGAGCTTGTCTGCGTCCGTCGTGGCCCGCACGGCTTCCGTAAGGCCAAGGGCCTTGAGCCTTTGGAAAGCCGCGCGTGTCTCCGGCAGGAACAGCGCGTCATGGGCCCAGACCTTCGGGTCGAAGCAATCCCTGGCCTCCGGAATGACATTGTAGTCACCCGCCAGCACCAGCGGCTCCTCCAGCTCCAGCAAGCTCGCCGCATGCAGCCGCAACCGCTCCATCCAGCGCAGCTTGTAGTCATATTTGTCGCCCGGTGTCGGGTTGCCGTTGGGCAGGTAGATCGAGGCGATGCGGAACGCGCCGCTCTCGATGGATATCGTCGCTTCGATGTAGCGGGCCTGTTCATCCGCAGGATCGCCCGGCAAGCCACGCCGCACATCCTCCAGCCGGTGCTTTGACAGCAGCGCCACGCCGTTGAAGGTCTTCTGCCCATGCACGGCGACATGATAGCCCAGCGCCTCGATCTCGAGCGCAGGGAAGCTGTCATCGACCGTCTTGATCTCCTGCAGGCAGACGACATCGGGCTGCTTCTCCTGCAGCCAGCGCGTGAGATGCTCGATGCGCTGGCGCACGGAGTTGACGTTCCAGGTCGCGATGGACAGCGTGTTCATGGCCCAATCGGTAGTGCCAGAAATGCGCCGGTGCAACTCTGCAATCTCGGTCTCACGGACTGGACGAAAGGCCATCGCTGCCCCAATTTAGGTGCAGGAGGATTCCATGCGCCATTTTCTGCCAATGATCGCGGTTGCAACCGCGGCTTTTGTTTCGCCAGCCCTTGCACAGGGGTATCCCAACAAGCCGATCACCTTTGTGGTGCCGTATGCGGCCGGTGGCCCGTCCGATCTGATTGCCCGGCTGGTGTCCAGAAGCCTGTCGGAATCCCTGGGCCAACAGGTTGTGATCGAGAATGTCGCGGGCGCAGGCGGCACGACGGGCGCGGCCCGCGTCGCGAAATCGGCGCCGGATGGATACACGCTGCTGATCCATCACGTGGCCTTGTCCGCCGGTGCATCGCTCTACAAGACGCCGGGATACGACACGCTCACGGCGTTCGAGCCGGTCGGCCTCGTCAATTACGGACCCTTCGTGCTGATTTCGAAGAAGGAGTATCAGGCGCAAGCGCTGAAAGACATGCTCGCGCGCCTCAAGGCCGAAGGGCCGAAAACCAACGTGGCCCATGCGGGCATCGGCTCGGGTGCGCATTTGTGCGGCCTGATGCTGAGCCAGGCGCTGGGAACCACATTCAACTTCGTGCCCTACCGCGGCACCGGTCCGGCGCTCAACGACCTTGTGGGCGGGCAGGTCGATGTCTTGTGCGACCAGACGACCAATGCCTTGCCCCAGATCGAGGCGGGGACCATCAAGGCCTTTGGCGTATCGTCACCTGTGCCGATCGTCCAATTGCCAAAACTGCCCACTCTGGCGTCGGAACTGCCTGGTTTTGACCTCTCTGTCTGGCACGCCATCTATGGCCCGAAGGGCATGCCAAAGGACGTCGTGGACAGGCTCAACGCAGCCCTGCAGAAGGCGCTGGCCGACGCCGAGATCCAGAAGCGCTTCACCGATCTGGGCACCGTGCTGTTTCCAGCGGATCAGCGTTCTCCCGCAGCGCTGCAGTCCAAGCTGGAGCGTGAGGTCAAGCATTGGGCGGGTGTCGTGAAAGCCGCTGGCGTCGAGCCGCAATAGCGGACAGGCGCGACATTCAAGCCCGCCGATCCGAATCTGAAGGAAATCACGATGCGACTGATCACGACAACAATTGCGTTCGCGCTGTCTGCCGGGTGCGCAATGGCGCAATCGGCGTATCCCACCAAGCCGGTCACGCTGATTGTGCCGTTCGCTGCAGGTGGACCATCCGACACGATTGCCCGGCTGGTCGGCAAGTCGATGGGGGATACGCTGGGTCAGCAATTCATTGTCGAGAACGTGGCGGGCGCGGGTGGAACGACCGGTGCAGGGCGCCTCGCCAAATCGGATGCCGATGGCCACACGTTGCTGGTGCATCATCTCGCCATCGCCGCATCGGCCTCGCTCTACAAGACGCTGCCCTACAAGCCCGATGCAGCTTTTGCCACCATCGGACTGATCAACACCGGCCCCTATGTCATCACCGGCAGGCTCGGCTTCGAGGCGACGACTGCGCAGGAGATGATCGCGGCCATCCGCAAGGCCAATGGCAAGGTGACCATGGCGCATTCGGGCGTCGGTGCAGGGTCGCATCTGTGTGCAGTCCTGCTGAGCCAGGGCATCGGCGCAGAAGTGACACAGGTGCCGTATCGCGGTGCTGCGCAATCCACGCAGGATATCATCGCAGGCAATGTCGATCTCCTGTGTGAGCAAACCGTGAGCGCTCTCCCGCATCTTGAGTCCAAGAAAGTGAAGGCCTTCGCCGTCACATCTTCGATGCCCGTGGCGCAACTGCCCGGCGTGCCCACCATGGAAAGTGCTGGGGTGAAGGGCTTCGAACTCAGCAACTGGCACGGCATGTATGCGCCAAAGGCAACGCCCGTCGCCGTCATCGAGAAGCTCAATGCGGCGCTGCAGAAGGCCCTGAGTGATCCGGAGATTCAAAAGCGCTTTGTCGATCTGGGAACGGAGCTGTTTCCGCCAGCCGAACGCACGACAGCCGCGCATCAGGCCAAGTTCGCGGCGGAAATGGTGCGTTGGGCCGATGTGGTTCAGAAGGCCGGGATTCAGCCTCAATAATCCGTTTCAACAAACAGATAAAACCTAGAGTTGTATTAATTGCCTGTTTAGCAATCTATGCAACTCTAGGTGTATGAAACGCTCTGTTGCGCTATCCGCGTCGGTTTGCCTCCTGCTCCTGGTCGGTGCCGGAGCTCTCGCGCAGATCAGTCAGATCGGCGGTCACAGCGAGGCGAAGCTCTCAGGCCAGTGCCAGTCCGTGAACGACAAGGACGTGGTGACGCTCAGCATCGGCGACATCCGCGTGCGTCGGGGCGGGCAGGTCAAGGCCAATGGCGTGCGGCAGGCCATCTACATTGAAAGTGGTGGCATTGCCGATGTCACGGGCACGGCATCCTTCATCTATGTCGCCAAAGGGGCCAAGGTCACGGTGGGTGGCGAGCGGAACCAGATCATCACCGAACCCGGCGGCAATGTCATTCTGGTGGGCAAGGCCATCATGACCGTGGTCAGCAGCATCGACCTGATGGTCCACAAGAACAGCGTGGCCTGCCAGTAGCCATCCATTCCTTTCGGCGTTGCGGTTGATGAACAAACCCTATCAGGGCCGCTCAGGCCGCAGACAGCGATTCTGCCCTATCGCTGTCACCGCACGATCCGCACAGGTTCCACAAGGACATCAACGGCGGGGAGGCGCGAAAGACGGGCAGGGGGCTGGCCGATGGTGCGCTCGAGAAGCGCACGCACTCACAAGGCCCACCCAACGCCCTGATCCACCAGGAGCAATCCCTCATGACCACACCTTCACTCACCCGCCGCACGGCTTTTGTCGGCGCGGCAGCCCTCACGGTCGTTCCCGCCGTGGCCTCGGCCAAGATACTGGACATTGCCAAGGCACGGGAGACCGCCATCGGCAGCCTCTGGAACGAAGCTGAAGCCTTGAACGGCCGGCTCAACCGCTTCCGCGCGGAAATCGCGGCGGCGGCCGAGGACGGCGGCATCTCCGGCTGGATGCGTCTTGGCGGCGAGGCCAACACCCTTGGCGGGCAGCGCTATGCCCGGCTGATGGCAATCCTCCACGCCAAGCCTCAGAACCAGGCCGATCTCGCCATCATGGCCCGTGTGGTCCTGGACGAGGAGATCGGCAACGGTGCCAAGGGCTATGCGGCGGACCAGTTCGCCCGCGCCACGCTGGCACTCTCGGAAGCTGGCGCCTGACAGCAGCCAAGGTGCCAAAACGCAGAAACCCCGCCTCGCGGCGGGGTTTCCTTTGTCAGACTGTCAGAAAGACGACTTACTTCGAGACCGTCGCATCAGTGAAGATATCGCGCTTGTTGGTCTCCGGCACGAAGAGCAGGCCGATGACGCAGGTCATCAGGGCGAAGCCGATCGGATACCACAGGCCGTAGTAGATATCGCCGGATGAGGCGACCATCGCGAACGACGTGGCCGGCAGCAACCCGCCGAACCAGCCATTGCCGATGTGGTAGGGCAGCGACATGGCGGTGTAGCGGATGCGGGTCGGGAAGAACTCGACCAGAGCCGCCGCGAACGGGCCATAGACCATCGTCACATAGATCACCATGATGGACAGGATGCCGACGATCATCATGGCCTGGCTGTTGCCGAAGACACCGAAGAAGCCGGTCACCTTGACCTTGGCCGCGTCGTTGGCAGCGGGATATCCCGCTGCGATGGCAGCCTTGCCGATGTTGGCCGCGAAGTCCTTGTCGAACACCACGGGGGCACCGTTGACCGTCACCTTCATGTCGGAACCGGCAGGGGCATCCGTCTTGATGTAACGGAAAGCCTGCTGCGAGAGAACACGACGGGAAAGGTCACACGACTCGGTGAACAGGCGGATGCCGACGGGGTCGAACAGCGATCCGCACTTGGCGGGATCGGCATTGACCTCGATCTTCACCGTCTCCAACGCCTTGGCATAGGTCGGGTTGGCGGTTTCCGTCAGCGCCTTGAACAGCGGGAAGTAGGTGACCGCGGCAATGAAGCAGCCAGCCAGGATGATCGGCTTGCGGCCGATCTTGTCCGACAGGGCGCCGAACACCAGGAAGCCGCCGGTGCCGATGATCAGCGACCAGGCGATCAGCACGTTGGCAGTGAGCAGATCAACCTTCAGGATCGCCTGCAGGAAGAACAGCGCATAGAACTGGCCGGTGTACCAGACCACGGCCTGGCCAACGACGAGGCCGAACAGCGCGATCAGGACGATCTTGCCGTTCTTCCACTGGCCGAAGGCTTCCGAAAGCGGTGCCTTGGACTGCGTTCCTTCTTCCTTCATCTTCTGGAAGGCCGGGCTTTCCTGCATCTGCAGGCGGATCCAGACCGAAATGGCGAGCAGGAAGATCGAACCGAGGAACGGGATGCGCCAGCCCCAGGCTGCGAAGTCGGCTTCGCCGAGATACATGCGAATCGACAGGATCACCATGAGCGAGAGCAGCAGGCCCAGTGTCGCCGTCGTCTGGATCCACGAGGTGTAGAAGCCGCGACGGTTGTTGGGAGCGTGCTCCGCCACATAGACGGCAGCGCCGCCATATTCACCGCCGAGCGCCAGGCCCTGGGCCATGCGCAGGATGATGAGGCAAACCGGTGCAAGCCAGCCAATCGTGGCATAGGACGGCAGCAGGCCGACCAGGAAGGTCGAGACGCCCATGATCAGGATGGTGATCAGGAAGGTGTGCTTGCGACCGATGAGATCGCCGAGGCGACCGAAGACCAGCGCACCGAATGGACGCACCAGAAAGCCAGCAGCAAAGGCCAGCAGCGCGAAGATGTTGCGGGTGTTGACATCGAAGGCCGAGAAGAACTGCGCGCCGATGATCGCGGCAAGAGCGCCGTAGAGATAGAAATCATACCATTCGAAGATGGTGCCGAGCGAAGAGGCGAGGATCACCTTCTTCTCTTCCGGCGTCATCGGGCGCGAACGCTCCTCCGCGCCAGCCATGGTTGTCGTTGTCGTGCTCATTCGGTTTCTCCCGGTTTTGTCCCGCCCATGGCAAGCCGAACCTCCAACCAGGAACCGCACTCGCAGCAGGAAACATGATGGCGGATTTACAGCTTCCGCTTGTGGGTTCTTCTCGGACCGGATGCCAAGAAATACAATTGATCATTGGTATAAGAGACAAAAAACATAAAACTTTCGGATATTAGACAATAGTCTAAAGTCGTGGTTGAAGAATGGTTGACGCAACCTAAAAAGGTCTTTGGAGGCGTGTCGCTTGCGAAAGCTGCTGGCGCACGTGTTTCGCAGAGGCAAATTCAAGAGACCGCGCCCTTTTCAGCGGACAAAACAGGGAGTTCCCATGGCAGAAACAACCGCAGAGGTTCACTGGGCAAAAACCAGTAAACTGATGATCCTGATGATGGTCCTTTGGGCCTTCTTCGGCTTCTTCGTCCACATGTTGGTGGTGCCGCTGAACGGCATCCGCATCCTCGGCTTCCCACTCGGCTTCTATATGGCCGCGCAGGGCTCGCTGGTCATTTTCGTGGGCATGCTGTTCTGGTTCGCCAGAGCGCAGGACAAGATCGACCGCGAATGCGGCTTCGCTGAAGACGAGTGAGGGGGAGCACAATCATGGCTACAGAAGCAAAAGCAGGCGGCGCGGATTTCACATCCGGCCTAGGCCGCATTTACAGCATCTACACTGGCGGATTTCTCGCCTTCATCATCCTCGTCGCGATTCTCGAGCGCGCCGGCGTGCCGAACAAGATTCTCGGCTACATGTTCATGGGTTTCACCATCCTGGTCTATGCCTTCATCGGCGTGGTGACGCGGACGGCGGAAGTCGGAGAGTATTACGTGGCGGGCCGCAAGGTTCCCGCCTTCTACAACGGCATGGCGACCGGTGCTGACTGGATGTCGGCGGCCTCGTTCATCGGCATGGCGGGCTCGCTCTTCCTGTTGGGCTACGATGGACTGGCCTTCGTCCTGGGCTGGACCGGCGGCTATGTGCTGGTGGCGGTGCTGATCGCGCCGTTCCTGCGCAAGTTCGGTGCCTACACGGTGCCGGACTTCCTCTCGGCCCGCTATGGTGGCAACACCGCGCGTCTGGCTGGTGTCATGGTGCTCATGGCCTGCTCCTTCACCTACGTGGTGGCGCAAATCTTCTGCACCGGCCTCATCGCCCAGCGCTTCCTGGACATGAACTTCGAACTCGCCTGCTTTGTCGGTCTTTTGGGCATTCTGGTCTGTTCGATGTTGGGCGGAATGAAGGCCGTGACCTGGACGCAGGTTGCCCAGTACATCGTGCTGATTGTCGCCTACCTGATCCCTGTGGTCTGGATGTCGGCTATCAAGTTCGGATTGCCGATCCCGCAGCTCACCTATGGTCAGGCCCTGCAGCAGATCGCCGATCTGGAGCAGAGCTTCATCAAGAACGGCCTCGCGCCCGCATCGATGAAGATCCATACCGAGCCCTTCACCAGCTACTCGCCCGCCAACTACTTCTGGCTGATCTTCTGTCTGATGGTCGGCACTGCTTCCTTGCCACACGTCCTGATGCGCTACTTCACCACCCCGTCGGTGCGTGAGGCACGTATCTCGGTGGCATGGTCGCTGCTGTTCATCTTCATCCTCTACTTCACAGCACCGGCCTACGCCGCGTTCTCGAAGCTTGAGGTGTATTCGACGCTGATCGGCAAGAACCTGGCCGACATGCCTGCCTGGGTGTTCAACTGGGGCAAGCTTGGTCTGGTGAACATCTGTGGCAAGGCTGCCGCATCGCTGGACGCCATCAAGGCATCCTGCGCTGCTGTCCAAGGTC
>JANNFV010000132.1:0-2806 GCA_031380285.1 Hyphomicrobiales bacterium
GGTGCCCACAGGCGCGGCGAATAGGAGCGTGCTGCCATCACATCCAGGCCGAGCTTCTGGTTGATGGACGTCGGCACCAGCGGCTCCAGCTCGAACAGGCCGGAAATCGCCAAACCGGCGGGAACCAGCCGCACCGGCAGCCGCGGGTCGATCTCCTCCCAATCCGTCGCAGCCAGACAAGCCGCAAGATGCCCGCCCGCGGAATGTCCGGCGGCGACCAGGGGTCGCTTGTACCGTTTGTGCATCGCCTTCGCGGCCAGGATCATCTGCTCGATGATGTCGCCAATGCTGACGTCGGGGCAGATGTCATAGCCAGTGACACCGACAGCAATGCCGTGGGCATTCAGCCCCTTCGCCATGTGGCTGAAAAAGCTGCGGTCCAGGCCCTGCCAGTATCCGCCATGGATGAACAGAACGGGCAGTGCATCCGGATTCGGCCTGGCAGGTTCAAGGAGATCGATGCTCTGGCGCGGCGTGGGGCCATAGGCGAGCGTCTTGCAGCGCTTGCCAACCTCGGCGCGGTACGCCGCCGCATCGCTTTGCCAGCCCGCGATCAGCGCGGGATGCTCCGGCACGCGCAACCGGTTGTTGTACTCCGCCTCCAGGTCGATCCGCATGGGTCACACTCCCGATTTCGTCGTGCCGGGGTTGGTCACCACCCGCCCCGTCACGCGTTCACGGTGCAACAGGTAGAGGCCTGACGCAATCACCACGCTGGCGCCCGTGAGCGTCCAGCGATCCGGCAGATCGCCAAAGACCAGCCATCCCAGCAGGATCATCCAGACCATCTGGCTGTAGATGAAGGGAGACAGCACGGGAGCAGGTGCCCGCTTGTGCGCCAGGATCAGCATCCAGTGACCCAGCGCTCCGAAGCCGCCAATCGCCAGCATCAGCATCCAGACCGCGAGGCTTTCCGGCGCTTTCCAGAAGAACGGCACGACAGGAGCCAGGATCACCAGGCCGCCGAGGCCGGAATAGACCATGGTTGTGGACGAACTGTCATGGCGCGACAGGATTCGCGTCAGGATGGCGAAGAAGGCGTAGCACAGGGTTCCTGCCGCCGAGAGAAGCGCGGCCCAGTGCATGCCACCAAAGCCCGGTCTCGTGACGATGATCACACCGCAAAAGCCGACGGCAATTGCTGCCATGCGCCTTGCTCCGACCCATTCGCCGAGCAGCGGCCCCGAGAGGAGCGCGACAAGCAAGGGAGCCGTGAACATGATGCTCATGGTTTCGGTGAGCTGCAGATATTGCAGCGCCACGAAATTCAGCATGGTGGACCCGAAGAGCAGGAGCGAGCGGACCCACTGCATCCAGGGCTTCTTCGTCACCAGCACGCCTGGCTGTGTCCAGGGGTTGATGGCCAGCATCACGAAGAGGACACTGGAGAAATAGCGGGCGAAGGTCGTGGGAATCGGCCCGATCAGCGGGTTGAGCGTCTTCGCGATGGTGTCGAGGCTGGCGAAGCACATCAGGGCCAGGCACATCAGGCCGATGCCTGCGAGCCGGGCCTTGCGGTCACCGGCAGCGGTGAGGTCACTTTCTGAACCACGGTCGAGGGTGCTGTCGGGCATTGCTGTTGCTGGCTGACGCAAGGAATCAGAGGTCACGGCCTTTGATGGGCGCAACCAGACTACCGCCCCTCCACCGGGAGGCGCCAGTCATAAAGCCATGAATATCGTTGGCGCATCCCATCAGGGCCAAGCTGCACGATGCGCCGGTCGCGCAGCCAGGCGAGCACCGGTGGCAGGTGATAGTTGAAGGCGTTGGCCCGTGCCGCCTTGTAGACGCGGCTGACACGTGCGCCCCTCATGTCGGCATAGCGTGCCATGGCCGCCTCGATTGCCTGGCGGTTGCAGGCTTCTGGCGAGGGCAGACATTGCGCCAGAACGGCCGCATCCTCGATCGCCATTGCCGCCCCTTGCGCCAGAAACGGCACGACGGGATGTGCTGCATCGCCCATGAGAGCTGCAGCCTTCTTGGCGAGGAAGGGGGACGGCACCCGATCACGCACTGTCCAGACCGACCAGGATGGTGCTTGCTGCATCAAATCCCGCAGGGTGGGCGCGGCCTGCGCTGACAGATCAGCCAGCCCGGCAGGATCACCCATGCGGGACCAGTTCGCGCTGGTATCGCCGCTGCGGCGGAAGACCACAAGATTGATCAGCCGGCCACCTGCCACGGGATAATGCACGGCATGGCTGTTGCGCCCGAGCCAGAGATTGGTTGCGGCGGCGCGGATGAAATCCGGCGTCTGGTCGGCGGGGATCAGGGTCCGCCAGGCTTCCCAGCCCGGACGATCCAGATCCCGCGCATCGCCCAGCAGCCTGCGGACCTGAGAATGCTGGCCGTCCGCTCCGATAAGGCAGCGTGCCTGCGTCTGAAAGGGTTCCGTGCCGTGTTGAAAATGGAGTGCCAGACCATCGCCATCATCGCTGAAACGCTCCAGGACCAACCCTTCCCGGTATTCGATGCCTGGATGGCGCAGGACGGCAGCCTTCAGCGCAGCATGCAGATCGGCCCGCAACATCAGCCAGAAAGGCGCGCTGTCTGCACCCCGATCAAAAGGCATTCGGGCAAAGGCACGGGGTTGGTCCCAACGGCGTATCGCCAGCTCGGTCGGCGCCACGGCGGTTTGCGCCAATGCAGGACCTAGGCCCCATTGCAGCAGGATGTGGCTGGCATTGGGGGAGAGCTGCAAGCCCGCACCAACCTCGCTTTCGCCCATGCGCTTTTCAGCTACCAGAACGCGGTGGCCTTGGCGGGAGAGCGCAAGGGCGGCGCTCAGGCCTGCGATGCCGCCTCC
>JANNFV010000133.1:0-2419 GCA_031380285.1 Hyphomicrobiales bacterium
GCCCGCGCAGCCATTCGGCCACCGCAAGCTCCCGCACGAAGATGGATTGTTGTGCCTCCTTGATCAGGGCAACGGCGCCTGCCTGCTCCGGCGGCTCATGGCCAGGATCAAGAACGCTGGTGTCGCCCAGGCTGTTGAGCAACACCATTGCGCCGATCCGTCCGCCCAGTTCAGCCACGACAAAGCGCGAATAGCCGATCTCGCATTGCACATCGCCAAGCTCCGCCAGACCACGGTCACGCCACGTCTCATGGGGCGCGCATACCCGTTCCCATGCCTTGCGGATGCCCCCCCAGCTCGACACCATCATCAGGTCGAGGAGAATGGGGATATCCGCGTGGTGCGCCCCGCGAAAGGTGACTGTCTGATCCATGCCGCAGGAATACCACCGCGTAAGGAAGTGTTAACCATGTTTCTTCAAGGTCGTTAACTGATCCGGCGGGAGAATTCCGACCGGAGCCCAGAAGCGGGTCAAACGAGGGCGAAACCATGCCTGGCGATATTGTTCTTTCACGCGGAATCAGAACCAATCTGCTTTCCCTGCAAACACATTCGAGCAATCTCGAAATCAGCCAGGAGCGCCTTGCCACGGGCAAGCGCGTCAATTCCGCGCTCGACAATCCGCTGAACTATTTCCAGGCCGATGGCCTGCGTCAGCGTGGCAAGGATTTGACCAACCTGCTGGACCAGATGGGCATCGCGGTCGAGACCCTGAAAGTCACCGGCAAGGCCATCGAAGGCCTGCAGAAACTGGCCGAATCAGCCAGCGGCATCCTCAAGAATGCAGCTTCCACCACGGACAACACGATCCGCACCCAGGCACGCCTCTCCTTCGAGGAAATCAAGAACCAGATGAACCAGCTGGTGGCGGATGCGAGCTTCAACGGACGCAACATGCTCAATGGCGGCATCGCAGGTGCCTATGACAGCCGTTATGACCTTCGCGTGTCCTTCAACGAAACGCTGACGACACAACTTGATGTCAAGGCAATCAACCTGCGTGCAACGCTGGCTGGCACGCCGGCCATTGCAGCGGGCTCCACAGCCGCACAGGTCGTCACTCCGATAGCCCCCGATGCGCTGGCACCGACCGGCTTTCCGGCCCGTGCTGGTGCAACCGACTATGATTCGGGTGCCCTTGGCGACGCCACGATCCAGCGCGATCTCGCCTATATCCAGAGCTATATCTCGTCGATCCGGGGTGCGGCGTCGAATTTCGGTATCAACCTGACCGTGCTGCAGAACCGGCAGCAATTCACCAAGGATGCCGTGCTGACGCTCAATGTCGGCGCGGACGGGCTGGTGCTTGCCGACCAGAACGAAGAAGGCGCAAAATTGCTGGCGCTCCAGACCCGCCAGCAGCTTTCGACCCAGGCTCTCAGCCTCGCCAACCAGGCGGATCAGGCTGTGCTGCGCCTGTTCAACTGAGGAGCGCCTGAACCATGGCGCTCAAGGTTGAACTCAAGCCCGGCGAGAAGATCATCATCGGCAAGGTCTCGATTCGCAACGGCGAACAGCGGGCGCGCTTCTTCATCGAGGGTCAGGCTCCCATTCTTCGCGAGAAGGACATCCTCAACACCGACACGGCCAACAGCCCGGCAAAATGCATCTATTTCGCCGTGCAGCTCATGTATGTTGAAGGCGCCATCGACAAGCATCACGAACTCTACTTCCAGTTCGTGCAGGACTTCGTGCAGGCCGCTCCCAGTTCGACACCGATCATCGCCGAGATCAATAACCGCATCTTAAGCGGTGACTTCTATAAAGCTCTCAAGTCAGCAAAAGAGCTGGTGGCCTATGAGCAGAAACTCATGGGTGCAATGACGGGCAACGGGACGGCAGATGAACAATCCGGCACAGGCCTACGCCAGGACGGCGCAACAAACGCTGCAGGGGCGTGATCTCGAAGCCCATGTGCTGCTGAAATCCGCCGCGAGGCTCCAGGGAATTCGCGACAACTGGGATCTGCGCAGCGGAGAACTCGACGAAGCCCTCCTCGCCAATCGCAAAATCTGGACGATATTCGTCAGCGCAATGTCGTCTGATGATTGCCCGCTGCCAAGCCTGGTGCGCTCCAACATCATCAACCTGGGCATGTTCGTGTTCAACCGCACGATCAAGCTGACGGTGGAACCCAAGCCGGAACAACTGACCGTGCTGATCGACATCAACCGCAACATCGCGGCTGGCCTGCGCGGCAGCGAGGCAGATGATGCGGCGAAGGCCAGCGCTGCTGCCTGACAGCAAGACCCTTCCAAATTTCCGCAGGAACGCCTATATCTCCCATGCCGTCCTCGGACGGCTATGGCGATAAACGGTCATCGTAATAAGCCTTTCGGACCGGGCCTTGTCAGGCATGATCCGCTTGGGTGGAGGCGCCGGGTACTGCCCCCGGGTCCGAAAGGCTTATTACGATGAC
>JANNFV010000175.1:0-3905 GCA_031380285.1 Hyphomicrobiales bacterium
ACATCAGAGCCTCGGTCGGCAGACGCCGGACCAAGCCTACTTCAATGCGCTGCAGCCAATCCCAGTTGCGGCATAACCGAGGGCAGAAACCACTTATAAAACTGCCCCGGACTGTTCAAACAAACCGAGCCACCTCTATTCATCGTCCCTCAGCGATCCTCATGGGGCGTTTCGTTTTCCACTTGCAATTGCAATCCAACTCTCTGACACTCTCGACCTGCAACCTTTGTCTTGGATCATATTGGCCTGGAAATTTTTTGATTGGTGGCCAGTGGTGCCTGGATAAACCGAAACGCAGCCGTGGTTGCTCCATCCCGCCGGGGGGCGGGTGGCTTTGACTGCGAAAGGATTGGGCGCCATGGCGCAGCAGGGCGTTGTGAAATTTTTCAACACCGACAAGGGCTACGGC
This sequence comes from Hyphomicrobiales bacterium, assembly GCA_031380285.1. Lineage (GTDB taxonomy): Bacteria > Pseudomonadota > Alphaproteobacteria > Rhizobiales > Beijerinckiaceae > JADCCX01. The sequence continues at coordinate 410 of JANNFV010000175.1, forward strand.
TTCATCAAGCCGGACGATGGCGGCAGGGATATCTTCGTGCACATCACGGCTGTCGAGCGGGCCGGGATGACCACGCTGGCCGAGGGTCAGCGCATTTCCTTCGAGATCGAGCCGGACAAGAAGGGCAAGGGACCGAAGGCGGTTGACCTTGTCGCGCTCTGACCCCTATGCCGGAGGCCTGAAACCAGAGGACAATCCGGCGCTCATGCCGTCGGATGATTGATCGCCATGATGATATTGCGCTCCGCGCCACCCTCCCCTTTCGGTCGCAAGGTGAAAATCGCGGCTTCGCTGCTGGACCTGACCTCCGAAATCACCGTGGTCACGGCCGATACGGTGGACCCGGCAGATCCCCTGCGGCGGGACAATCCGCTGGGCAAGATTCCCACCCTCGTCGTCGAGGACGGCACGGTGATCTATGACAGCCGGGTCATCCTCGATTATCTCGACATGCGGGCGGGCGGCGGACGCATCCTGCCGAAGGAGCCGATGGCCCGCATCCATGCCCAGACGCTGCATGCCCTGGCTGACGGCATCATGGATGCCAGCATCCTCCAGATCTATGAAGGCCGGTGGCGCGACAGCGCCAAGCACGAACAGAAATGGCTGGAGCATCAATCCGGCAAGGTCGGGCGGGCACTGGCCTATCTTGAAGGCAATCCGCCCTCGCTGGACGGCCAGATCACGGTTGCCCATATCAGTGTGGCCTGTGCGCTGGGCTATCTCGACCTGCGGTTCAAGGGCGAGTGGCGGGCAAACTATCCGCATCTGGTGCAGTGGCTGGATGCCTTCGCGGCCAAGGTGCCTGCGTTCGAGAAGACCCGGGCTACCTGATTCGTCGAAACAGGTTCAACACGCAGAAAACCCGGCGGTGAGGCCGGGTTTCCTGTTTTCTGAATCAATTTGCAGACCCCTCAGAAGCGGTAGTTGAGACCCGCCCGCACGAGGTTGCCGCGATTGTCCGAACTGTTCGTGAAAAAGCCTCCACCTGGACCTGCCACAAAAGTGGAGTTTCTGGACCTTCCGAGATCATAATAGAGGTATTCGGCCTTGACCGACCAGTTGTTGGTGAAAGCATACTCAACGCCGCCACCGATGGTGTAACCGAACTTGACATCATCGTTTGAGCTACGGCCAAAGCCACCAAAATTCGCACTGTTCTTCTGGTCGGCAAAAGCGAGACCGCCCGTGCCGTAGATCAGGAAGCGATCAATGGCATAACCTATGCGGCCACGAAAAGTCCCGAGATAGGTCATGTCGTTTGAGCGAAAACCATTTCCCCCGCCAAAAGCAGAAGAATTGCGTCCGTTCAGTTCAACATAGGCAAGATCGCCTTCCAGACCGACGACGACATTTCCGATCTGATAGTTGTAACCCAGCGTGCCGCCGATTGAGAAACCATCTCCCGAAGATGAGTTTCCAAAGCCGCCAACGCCCGATCGCCCGGAGTTGCCGGTGTCGAACAGATAGCCGCCGTTGATGCCAACGTAGAATCCTGTCCATGTGAAGATTGGAAGAGGCTGGATGAATTGTTGCGGCACGGACTTGCGTGGCAAGTCGGCGGCCGAAGCACCAGATGCCAAGCCAAATATGGCCATGGCGCCTAGAATGGTGCTCGTGAGAAATTTGCTCTTCATCATTTAACTCCTTGTGGAAAGACCATCACGCTCATCAACGTCAAACTGAGCGCAAGGTTCCCTGCATGCATGGCCCCCAAGGCCGAGAGCGACATTTCGGTTTCAAACCGGGCGACAAAGCGGCGAAAGAGCGCTCGCCAAAAGGCAGCGTGGCATCCACGCGTGACTGTGACCCAATGGCCACTATGTGGCTCGAGTACGAAAAAGGCTCCGGCATGCATGCCGGAGCCTTTGATCGAGGATAAATCAGTCCAGATCTGGATCAGAAGCGGTAGTTCACACCAGCGCGCAGCACATTGGCATCGATGCCCGTCTTCGAGCCCACGGCAAAGCCGGGAACGGCCAGCGCGTTCTTGGCGTCGAGCGGCATGTAGAGATACTCCGCCTTGGCCGAGACATTCTGGGTGAAGGCATATTCCAGACCGGCACCAATCACGTAGCCGTGATGGCTGGACGTGCTCTTGGCAAAGCCGCTCTCCAGCGACGAGAAGCCGAAGGCATAGCCGCCGGTGCCATAGACCAGCGCCCGGTCGAAGGCGACGCCGAGGCGACCGCGCAACGTGCCGAAGCTCGTCAGCTCTCCCTTGACGAAGGCTGGACCCGGCAACGCGAAGCCACGACCGCCCATGCCGGAGTAATTGTAGTCGCCCTCAAGGCCGACAACGATGTTGTTGATCTGGTGGTTGTAACCGCCGGTGAGGCCGCCGGTGAAACCGTATTTGGTGTCGATGAACTTGCCCGCCTTGGTGAAATCACCCCAGACAGCGCCAGCATTGGCGCCGAGGTAGAATCCGGTCCAGGTGAACATCGGGGCAGCCTGCGTGTAGACGGGCTGGGGCGCACGGCGGCCCGGCATGTCAGCCGCGAAAGCGGGTGCAGCAAGGGCAATGAGGGCGGTCGAAAGCAGAAGACGGTTCATGGGGGGGCTCCACGGGTTGGTTGTGGCGGATCAGATCCGCTCTTGGGGTGAGTTGAGTTTTGGGGTGAGTTGAGAGGCGTCAGATCGTTCAGAAGCGGTAGTTCACACCGGCGCGCAGCACGTTGGTGCGGCTGTCGAGGCGATAGGTCGCGACAGGCGTGTTGTAGGTGCCGGTGCCCAGCGCGTAGTGGATGATCTCGCCCCGGGCGCTGATGCGGTCGGTCAGCTTGGCCTCGAGGCCAGCGCCTGCGGCCCAACCCAGCGTCTTCTTGTCGGCCTTGCCAGAGACATCGGAAAATTCATTGCTCGACGCCGCGACGCCGATGGTGCCGTAGGGCATGACCTGATCAAACGCGTAACCGGCACGTCCGCGCAGCGAGCCGATCCACTTCTGCTTGAAGGTCTGGCCGCCTCCGTTGAAGCCCTTGTGCTCGAAGCCCGACGAGGTAGCATCCGCTTCCACGCCCAGCACGACGCGATCAGCCTGCGCGTTGAAGCCGACCTGTCCGCCAATCAGACCGCCGGTGGCGGAGCCGCCGCGGATGCTGCCAGCGCCAACGCCAACATGGGCACCGGCATAAAGCCCGGTCCAGTTGGGCGCGGGGCCAAGCTGCTGTGCCTTGGCCGTTGCAGGGGCCAGCACAAGTGCCAAGGCCATGGCCGTGAAAGCGCCAGTCAGGGAAGTGCGCATCGGGTTGCTCCATCAAGCCTTTCCAGGAAAGGCCGGTTTTTCATCTTGTCCTTAGGAATAGCGCAACCTTAACCAGGCCTCACGTGAAACCCTTGATTTCGTTTAATGAATCGTTACTGCCTCAATTTGGCCATCGCTCCTGATGCCTGCCGCCCTTGCCGTTGGCGGCAAGCTATGCCACTGACACTGCTTGTGTTTCTGGCCTCTGGCTGCAGGTCCACCGGAGTACGTCATGAGCGGGCTGGACCC
>JANNFV010000244.1:0-2160 GCA_031380285.1 Hyphomicrobiales bacterium
CTGACCTCGCCCGCCATGAAGGAGGCCATGGACCTGTGCGTGGGCTGCAAGGCGTGCAAGCGCGAATGTCCGACGGGCGTCGACATGGCGAAGATGAAGGTGGAGTTCCTGAGCCACTACCATGCCCGCCATGGCCTGCCCTTGAGAGAGCGTCTGATGGCCCATCTGCCGCGCTATGCCGGGTTGGCGGCCAGGCTCGCGCCCATCCTGAACCTGCGGGACAAGGTGCCGGGCCTGGCCTGGTTCTCGGAGAAGCTGCTGGGCTTCTCCGCACGCCGGTCACTCCCGGTCTGGCGCAGGCCGTGGCGCGAGACGGGGGAACTGGCCTCGCCCGACGATGTGGTCGGCGATGGCCTCGACGTCATCCTGTTCGGTGATACCTTCAACCGCGCCTTCGAGCGCGAGAACCTCGAAGCGGCGCAGATGGTGCTGCTGGCCGCAGGCTACAGGCTGCATGTCGTGCATCCCGGCCAGGGCAGCCGGGCGCTGTGCTGCGGGCGCACCTACCTGTCCTGCGGCCAGGTGATTGACGCCCGCAAGGAAGCCACCCGCACCGCCGAGGCCTTGCTTCCCTTCATCGCACGGGGGGCGAAAGTGGTTGGGCTGGAGCCCTCCTGCCTGCTGACCCTTCGGGACGAGTTCGGGGCCTTGCTGCCACCCTCTCTGGCGCTGCCGTTGAAGGAAAATGCCCTGCTGATCGAGGAGCTGCTGGCGGCCGATCTCGCATCGGGCAAGGTTTCCCTGCCGTTGAGGGATCAAGGCGGTCGCAAGGCGCATCTGCACGGGCATTGCCACCAGAAGGCAGCGGACGCGATGGGTGCGGTGGAAGCCTGCCTCAGGGCCATTCCGGGTCTGGATGTCACGACCATCGAATCGAGTTGCTGCGGCATGGCGGGTGCCTTTGGCTATGACTCCCAGCACATCGATACCTCGCTCGCCATGGCGGAACTGTCGCTGTTGCCCGCCGTGCGCAGGGCGGATGCGGATGATCTCATCGTGGCGGACGGCACCTCGTGCAGGCATCAGATCCACGACGGTGCCGGGCGCGAGGCCGTGCATGTGGTGCGGGTGCTGGAGCAGGCGCTGAAGGGATGATGCGACCCATCAACAAGATTCGGGTGTAGCGCATCCGCGACAGACGCTACATGGGCACTCAACCTTGAGGGGTAGCCCACATGATTGCCAAAGACTGGGGCAAGCTGCTGCTGCTCTCCCTGCTGTGGGGTGGCACCTACATGCTGTCGGCCATCGCGCTGAAGGGCTGGCCGGCGGGCGCAGGCAACGGCGTCACGCCGCTGGTGCTGGTCTGGCTGCGGGTCACGATCGCGGCGATCACGCTGGTGGCGATCCTCAAGGCGGTTGGCGTGATCATGCCCCGTGATCGCAATGCCTGGATCGCCTTCTTCGGCATGGGCCTCCTCAACAATGTGCTTCCCTTCAGCCTCATCTTCTGGGGCCAGAGCCAGATGCCTGTCAGCGTCGCGGCGGGGCTGGCCTCCATCCTCAACGCCACGACACCGCTGTTCACCGTGCTTGTCCTGCATGTCTTCACCAGCGACGAGAAAGCCACACCTCTCAAGATTGCGGGCGTGCTGCTCGGCCTTGTCGGGGTCACCGTCATGATCGGACTGGATATGCTTTCGGGCATCGGGGCAGGAGCACTTGGGCAGGCCGCGTGTCTTGCGGCAGCAATGATCTACGGCTTTTCGAGCCTTTACGGACGCCGCTTCAAGACAATGGGCATCACGCCGATGCAGACGGCGCTGGGGCAACTGACGGCCAGCACGATCATGATGTCGCTGATCACCGCCCTTATCAGCCAACCCTGGAACGGCCCCATGCCCGGCATGGTTCCCCTGATCAGCATCCTCGCCATGGGCATCTTCTCGACCGCCCTGGCCTATATCCTGTTCTTCCAGATTCTCTCGAGTGCTGGCGCCACGAATCTCATGCTGGTGACGTTTCTCATCCCGGTCAGCGCTATCATTCTGGGTGTCGTCGTGCTGGGTGAGGCGCTGAAAGCGCAGCACCTCGTTGGCATGGTGTTCATCGGTCTGGGTTTGGCTGCGATTGACGGCAGGGTGTTGCGGAGGATGAGGGCTTAGAGCACGACGTTTCTTGACGGAAACACGTCATGGCCGCGCTTGACGCGGCCATCCA
>JANNFV010000195.1:0-1674 GCA_031380285.1 Hyphomicrobiales bacterium
CACGACAAGGGTGATCGGCTTGTTGGGAAAGGCCTGGGCGAAGGCGGGCGTCGCGGCGACAGCGGCGGCTCCGGCCAGAATGGTACGGCGTGTCAGCGTCATGTGGTCGTTCTCCCTGAAAAGCATTGTTGTTGACTGAAATGGGGCGTCGACATCAGTTCGTCAAACCGCCAGATACCGCTCCCTGATCGAGGCATCCGCCAGCAGCGTCGCCATCGCGCCATCGAAGCGCACCATGCCTTTTTCCATCACCAGCGCCCGCTTGGCAACCAGCGCCGCAAAATGCAGATTTTGCTCCGAAATCAGCACCGTGAGTCCCTCGTTCTTCAGCCGCAGGATGGCCTTGGCCATCTCCTCGATGATGACAGGTGCCAGACCCTCCGATGGCTCGTCCAGGAGCACCAGCTTGGGGTTGCCCATCAGCGTTCGCGCAATGGTGAGCATCTGCTGTTCGCCCCCCGACATCTGGCCGCCCGGCCGGTCCCGCATGCGACCAAGATTGGGAAACAGGCTGAACAGGGCATCCACGGTCCAGCGCGGCGCATCAGCCCGGGGAGGGCGCTCGCCCACCGCCAGGTTTTCCATCACCGTCAGTTCCGAAAACACGCGCCGCTCCTCCGGCACATAGCCCAGGCCGAGACGCGCGATCTCGAACGGCTCGCGTCCGGCGATGGCATGGCCGTCGAACGTCACGCTGCCCTGTGCGGGAGGCACCAGCCCCATCACGGCCTTCATGGTGGTGGACTTGCCGGCACCATTGCGACCGACCAGTGCCACCACCTCGCCTTGCTCCATGGAGAAGGACACACCGTGCAGGATATGGGCGCGGCCATAGAAGGCGTGGAGGTCGGTGACGGAGAGGAGTGTCATGGGGTACTGTCCCAAGACAACGTGGCTACAGCGTTGTGCGTCCTTCGAGGCTTCGCTTCGCTGCGCACCTCAGGATGAGGACGGTCTTGCGTTCCACAACGGTGCTCATCCTGAGGTGCGAGCCAAAGGCGAGCCGCGAAGGACGCACACCACTGATGCAAGTGAACCACTTTCAATGTGCTCCGCCGTAAGTCGTGCCGCTGCCGAGATACACCGCCTGCACCTGCGGGTTGGCGCGGACCTGATCCGCCGTGCCTTCCGCAATCAACCTGCCGCGATCCAGCACGATCACGCGGGTGGCGTGGGCGAAGACAACATCCATGTCGTGCTCCGTGAACAGCACGGCGATGTGCCGCGACGCCGCAATCTCAGCCGCCAGATCCATCAACGCGATGCGTTCGCTTGGCGCCATGCCCGCCGTCGGCTCGTCCATCAGCAGCAGCTTCGGTTGGCCCGCCAGCGCCACCGCCAGTTCCAGCCGCTTCAGATCGCCATAGGCCAGCACGCCGCAGGCCCGCTCCGCCTGATCGCGCATGCCGACGAGGTCGAGCAACTGATCCGCCTCTTCGCCGTGCCGATCGGTGGCGTTGCCCAGGAGCCGCCACTCGCCGCAATGGCTGGCGATCAGCGCGGTCTGGACGTTTTCCCGCACCGTCATCGAACCGTAGGTCGCCGTGATCTGGAAGGTGCGGCCCACGCCCTTGCGGGCGACAACGCGGGGCGGCAACCCAGTGATGGTTTCGCCGCCCAGCAACACCATGCCGCTGTCCGGTTTGAGCTGGCCGTTCAGCATGTTGAAGCAGG
>JANNFV010000199.1:0-2671 GCA_031380285.1 Hyphomicrobiales bacterium
ATCTCTTCGAGTTGAACGAGGCGTTTTCGTCGGTCGTGCTGCGCTTTCAGCAGGCTTTCGACATCGATCCCGATATCCTCAACGTCAACGGCGGCGCCATCGCCATGGGCCATCCGCTGGGCGCCACCGGCGCGATGATCCTGGGAACGGTGCTCGTCGAACTGGAGCGCACGAACAAGCAGACTGCGCTTGTGACGCTGTGTGTTGCAGCCGGTATGGGTGTTGCCACGATCATTGAGCGCGTTTGAGCTGTGCGGGGAGAGACAAAATGAAACTCAACAATTTCACCATCACCACCGACGCCGATGGCATCGCCACAGCCACCTGGGATATGAAAGACCGGTCCATGAACGTCATCACCGTCGAGGTGATGGACGAGATCGACAAGCTGATCGACCATGTGGCTGGTACAGCTGAGATCAAGGGCTGCGTCATCGCCTCCGGCAAGGAAAGCTTCACCGGCGGCGCGGACCTTTCGATGCTGCAGGCCTCCGGCGCGCATTATGCCCGGCTGCTGAAGGAGAAGGGCGCGGATGCCGCGAACGTCTTCCTGATGGAAAGCTCGTCGCGCCTCAGCCGCATCTACCGACGCCTCGAGACCTGCGGCAAGCCGTTTGCCTCCGCCATCCATGGCATCTGCCTTGGCGGTGGCTTCGAGCTGGCGCTGGCCTGCCAGTTTCGCGTGGCGTCCGATGACGCCAAGACGCGGCTTGGCCTGCCCGAGATCAAGGTCGGGCTTTTCCCGGGTGCAGGCGGCACGCAACGCGTGGCGCGCCTCATGCCGACCGGCGATGCCTTGCAGATGCTGTTCAAGGGCGAGCAGATTCGTTCGCCCGCCGCCAAGGCGATGAACCTGGTGCATGCCGTCGCCCCGCGTGATCAGATCATGCAAGCCGCGAAGGATTGGCTGAAGGCCAACCCCACCGCCAAGGCTCCCTGGGATACGGAAGGCTACAAGCTGCCGTCCAACAAGGTGCATACGGCCGCTGGCATGCAGATCTGGCCGCCTGCCGCCGCCATTGCCCGGCGCGAGACGCAGGACAATTATCCGGCAGTGCGCGGCATTCTTTCTTCGGTCTACGAAGGGCTGCAACTGCCGATGGATCTCGGCCTTCGGGTCGAGAGCCGCTACTTCGCCAAGATCCTGAATTCGAAGGAAGCGGCGATGATGATCCGGTCGCTCTTCCTGTCGAAGGGCGAGTTGGAGAAGGGTGCCCGCCGCCCTGCGAAAATCCCCCCGCAGTCGATCAAGACCATCGGCGTGCTGGGCGCAGGCTTCATGGGCGCTGGTATCACCTATGTCTCGGCCCAGGCTGGCATCAACGTGGTGCTCCTCGACCGCGATCTGGAAGCGGCTGAAAAGGGCAAGGCTTATTCGCACAAGCTCATGACCGACCAGATCATGAAGGGACGCGCCAAGACCGCTGACCGCGATGCCTTGCTCGCGCTGATCAAGACGACAGCGGACTACGCCGATCTCAAGGGTGTCGACCTCATTGTCGAGGCCGTCTTCGAGCAGCAGGACGTGAAGAAGGCCGTGACCGAACAGACCGAGGCCGTCATCGGCAAGGACATCATTTTCGCCTCCAACACCTCCACCATCCCGATCACCCAGCTTGCGAAGAACTCCAAGCGTCCGGACCAGTTCGTCGGCATCCATTTCTTCTCGCCCGTCGAGAAGATGCTGCTGGTCGAGATCATCCGGGGTGAGAAGACGGGCGACAAGGCAATTGCCACAGCGCTCGATTTCGTGCGTGCCATCAAGAAGACGCCCATCGTGGTGAATGACAGTCGTGGCTTCTTCGCCAACCGATGCGTGCTCAACTACATCCTCGAAGGGCATTTGATGCTGGACGAGGGCATCCCGCCCGCCATGATCGAGAATGCGGGCAAGATGGCGGGCATGCCCGTGGGGCCGCTGTCGCTCAACGACGAGGTGGCGCTGGATCTCGGCTGGAAAATCCTCAATGCCACCAAGAAGGATCTCGGCCCCAAGGCGATCAGCCCCGTGCAGGAGAAGATTCTGGAGTTCATGGTGGTCAAGAGCGAGCGCTTCGGCCGCAAGAACGGCAAGGGCTTCTACGATTACGATGGACGCAACAAGAAGCTCTGGCCCGGCCTTGCCAAGCTGCAGAAGAAGAAGCTGGACCCCGACAAGCTGGACATCGCCGAGCTGAAGCACCGCTTGCTGGTGACGCAGGCGCTGGAAGCCGCGAAAACTGTGGAAGACGGCGTCATCGTCGATCCGCGCGAAGCCGATGTCGGCTCGATCCTCGGCTTCGGTTTTGCACCCTACACCGGCGGTACCTTGAGCTATATCGACGGCATGGGCGCGAAAGCCTTCGTCGCGTTGTGCAAGGGGTTGGAGAAAAAGCACGGCAGCCGCTTCAAGCCAAACAAGCTGCTGCTCGAGATGGCAAAGTCGGGGGAGACCTTCTACGGCCGCATGGCACCGAAGAAGGCGGCATGAGCAGAATTTCTCCCCACGAGTGGAAGGCGATGGGAACAGAGTCGGATTGAAATTCGATCAAAATCTGACTATAAGTGGATTAACCGTGGAGAATTCTCTTGCTTCTGAAGCACGCCAGTCAAGCCATCTCCTCCACGGATCTGCAAAAGAAAACGCGCGAATTGCTGGATCGCATCTGTGAGGACAGACAAGAGCATTTCG
>JANNFV010000247.1:0-2783 GCA_031380285.1 Hyphomicrobiales bacterium
ACTGTTCGGGCTCAATGAAAATGCGGATGTGTCACCTTGCTGAGCCTGGAGCTCAAGCGCCCAAGGATGAGACGGGATCACATCCGCCGCCGAACGCGCATCGATACCACGTTCAGACATTGTCGACTTACAAGGATGAGGGGCCATTGCGCCTTGCAGCCCCCGACGATCCTCATCCTGAGATGCTTTGGCGTTTGCCAAAGCCTCGAAGGACGCAAAACGGTTCCGCAAAACGGCTGGTTTCCACGCCATCAGCCAGCCTTCCGGATCACGAAGGTCAGCACGCCGTTCTCGCTCACCTGGCTTTCCAGCGTATCTCCCGTTTCGCGGATGAGGTTGGGAATGTCGATTGCCGCCAGCGGATCGGTGCAGATCACCCGCAACGCACCGCCCGCCGCCACGGATTTCAGGGCCTTGCGGGCTTTCAGCGCGGGCAGGGGGCATTTCAGGCCCTTCAGGTCGAGGAGAGTTTGCTGCATTGCCCACTTGTTTTCAAACACCGAAACACCACAGATAGCGGCGATGCTTGAAAAACGGAATTCCTATCTCGTCCAGCCCGATCCATCGGACCCGCGCCTCACCCAGGAAGTGACGGGTGTCGATCACACCGGAGCGCCTGTCACCACCCGGGTCACGGTGGAGCGGGCGCTGACGCTCTATCTGAACGCCCGCGAGATCGTCACCATGATGACCATCGGCGATCACCCGGAAGAACTCGCCATCGGCTACCTGCTGAACCAGAACATGCTGAAGCCCGATGATGTGGTGACGGGTGTGGATTACGACGAGGACCTGGAAGTGGTCGTGGTGCGCACCGAGCGCGAGACGAATTTCGAGGACAAGCTGCGCAAGAAGACGCTGACCTCGGGCTGTGCGCAAGGCACCGCCTTTGGTGATCTGATGGAGCAGATCAACGAGGTGAAGCTGCCCGACACGCCGTTTCGCACGTCGTGGCTGTATCGGCTCACGTCAGAGATCAACCAGACGCCCTCGCTCTATCTGGAGGCGGGCGCGATCCATGGCTGCGTGCTGTGCCAGGAAGACCGGCCGCTGATCTACATGGAGGATGTGGGCCGCCACAACGCCGTGGACAAGGTCGCGGGCTGGATGTTCCGGCACCAGATCACGGGGGGCGACAAGATGTTCTACACCACGGGACGCCTCACCTCCGAGATGGTGATCAAGACGGCGCGCATGGGCATCCCCGTCATCGTCTCGCGCTCGGGTTTCACGGCCTGGGGTGTCGAGCTTGCGCGTCAGATCGGCATGACGCTGATCGGCCGCGCCAAGGGCAAGCGCTTCGTGGCGCTGGCCGGGCAGGAGCGGATTCTGTTTGATCAGGATTTGGCGTATGTTGCGGATGAATCAGTGAAAAGCAGGCGGAAGGGGAGTGGCGATGCGTGAGCGCGATCTGATCGTCCCTTCTCTCCCTGCCTTCTCCCGCAGGGGGAGAAGGCAGGGGCTTCAGTCATGATCCTCGGCGTCATCCTGGCAGGTGGTCGCGCCACGCGCATGGGCGGTGGCGACAAGGGGTTGAAGCGCGTGGGCGGCCAGCTCATGCTGGCGCGCGTGATCAACCGCATTGGCCCGCAGGTCGAGCGACTGATCATCAACGCCAATGGCGATGCCGAGCGCTTCATCGACTTCGACCTGCCAGTGCTTCCCGATGATCTCCCCGATCTGCCGGGGCCATTGGCAGGCATCCTCGCTGCCATGGATTTTGCGGCGGAGATGACCTCGGCCAATCAGGTCTTGTCGGTGGCAGCGGATTGCCCGTTCCTGCCGCGCGACCTGTGCCCGCGCCTGATGGCGGTGCAGAAACTCAACGATTCGCGCATTTCCATCGCCCGCTCAGGCGGCTTCGCTCAACCCACCATCGCATTGTGGGATATCTCGCTGCGGCATGACCTGCGCAAGGCGCTTGGTGAGGAGGGCTTGCGCAAGATCGACGCCTTCACGGCACGCTATCCCGTCAGCGGCGTGGATTGGCCGGTGACGCCCTTTGACCCGTTCTTCAACGCCAACACGCCGGATGATTTGGCTCTCGCGGAAAGCATCGCGACACGCTATGGGGAGGCGTAGCGACAGACGGGAAAATCTGTCGGAAATCTGCGCTTTCCCGCAATGACGGGATACTGGAGGAAAAAATCATGTCAGATCGTCGCCGTTTTCTGCTCGGCCTCGCAGGCGGAGCCACCGTGCTCGCCATGCCGTCCATCGCGCGTGCCCAGACAGCAGCGCCGCCCAAGTTTCCGCAGCCTGCGCTGCCCTATGAGTACACGGCGCTGTCGCCCACCATCGGCGCACAGACCGTGGAACTGCATTTCGTGCGGCACCACGGCGTGCAGTACGGCAACGTCAACCGCCTGATCGTGGGCCGTCGCTACGAAGGCATGACCTCGGTGGCGCAAATCCTGCAGCAGTCTTCGCTGGTGCCTGCCGATGCCGCGATCTTCAACAATGCAGGCCAGGCCTACAACCATGATCTCTACTGGTCACAGTTCAAGCCCGGCGGCGCCAAGGAGCCCTCAGGGGCGCTGAAAGCCAAGATCGACAGCGATCTGGGCGGTTTCGACAAGATGAAGACCGATCTCATCGCGCTCAGCACGGGCATCTTCGGTTCGGGCTGGGGCTGGGTGGCACAGGATCCCGCCGGCAAGCTTGTGCTGATGGCGACCGCCAATGGCGACAACCCGATCACCAAGAATCACACCGCGCTTCTGGGCGTCGATGTCTGGGAGCACGCCTATTATCTCGATTACCAGAACCGCCGGGCCGATCAC
>JANNFV010000222.1:0-2155 GCA_031380285.1 Hyphomicrobiales bacterium
CTCGTTCTTCACCTTCCATCACGTGATGTATCTGACCGATCTGCGGGCGGGCGCGGCTCCCGTCTTCGATCTCAACCGCTACGCGCTTTACATTGGGTTCTTTCCGCAGGTCCTGGCGGGACCATTGGTGCGCTGGTCCGAATTGATGCACCAGCTCGATGAACGTCCTTACCGCGAGGGCTGGGAAGAGCGTGCCTCACGCGGCGTGATGCTGCTGACGCTCGGTCTCGCCAAGAAGGTGCTGATCGGCGATCCGCTGTCGGAATACGTGAACCCGGTCTTCAAGGCCGCTGCCGATGGGCAGGTTGTGACGGTGCTGGAGGCATGGCAGGCCGTGCTGGGCTTCACCTTCCAGATCTATTTCGATTTCTCGGGCTACACCGACATGGCGCTGGGCATTGCGCTGCTCTTTGGCGTGATGTTGCCGCAGAATTTCAACAGTCCCTACCGCGCCCGCTCGCTGCAGGAGTTCTGGCGGCGCTGGCACATGACGCTCTCGCGCTTCCTCCGCGATTATCTCTACATCAAGCTCGGTGGCAGCCGGAACGGCTTCAATCTGCAACTGTTCGCGCTGTTCATGACCATGGCGCTGGGCGGGCTGTGGCATGGCGCTGGCTGGACATTCGTGGCCTGGGGCGTCGCTCATGGTGTCGGCTTGTGTGCGGGCGTGCTGTGGCGCAGGCGTGAACTGCCCTTTCCACCCATCCTTGGCTGGGCTTTGACCTTCCTGTTCGTGGTGCTGACCTGGGTGCTCTTCCGCGCCACCAGTTTCACCGCGGCTGTCACGCTCTACAAGGCGATGATCGGGCTGGCTCCCTTGGGCACCGGCTTCAAGTGGCGCGCCCTGGCGATTGCGGCGAGCTTCGCGATGATTGGCCCGACTAGCTGGTCCCTGGTCGAAAAGGCGCCGCTCACGCGCTGGGTGGCAGCCGCATTCGCTGTTCTTTTCGTGTTCGTGCTGCTCAAGATCGGCGACGATGCCAATTATGAATTCATCTATTTCCAGTTCTGACCGGGAAGGCGCGGGCCGCTTTCTCAAGGCGTTCCTGGCGGTGGTGCTGGGTGTTGGCGTTGTGCTCACGACGATGCTTGTGGTGCTCGACCCCTATGATACCGGCCGGCTCACACCGTTCGTGAAGGCGGGCATACCCGCCACCGGACCGCGCGTGTCGAATGTCAGCCGTCTGCGCAACCCCGCCTTCGATGCCGTGATCATCGGCAATTCGACGATCCAGCAGATCAGCCCGGAACGCCTCAATGCCCAGACAGGGCGCTCCTTCGTGCAACTCTCTGTTCCCGGCACAGGCCCGATGGAACACGTCGCATTGATCGATCACCTCGTTTACCGGCGCGGCACTGCCATCAAGGCCGTGGTCCTGGGCCTGGAGAATTCCTGGTGCGATGCGTCGCGCAGCCTGCGCGCCCTGCACCCCTTCCCCTTCTGGCTCTATGACCGCAATCCGCTGGTCTATGCGGGTTCGCTTGTGCGCATGGACAGCCTGGAATTCGTTCCCCGACGCATCCGCCTGCTGTTGGGCCAGGAAAAGCCGGGCCGGGCGGATGGGTACTGGGACTACGAGGGCGTTGGCCGATACCAGCCGACAGGCATGGGTGAATTGCAGGCATTGCCCATTCCGTCGGCCTATCGCGGACAAGCGGCGGCAACGGACAGTCTTCGCCGCGTGCTGCGCAGCCTTCCTTCCCAGACACGGCTGATCCTGGTGCATCCGCCGGTCTATGCTGCTGCCAGGAAAGCCAATCCTGCTTCCGACGCACAGACTCTCGCGGCGTGCAAGGCAGCCATCGCCAGTGTCGTGGCGGAGCGGCCAGGCACCCAACTGATCGACCTGTGGATCGACAGTGCGGACAATCGGACCCGCGAGATGTTCTTCGACTCGAACCATTACTCTTCCGCGATGGCGCTGCTGATCGAAGCCCGCCTTGCGGAAGCGCTGCGCCGCCCATGATGGCATCGGCACTTTGAGGGACCGGGCGATCAGGAGATCTTGATTCTGGCACTTGAATTGCTGGAAAGCCTTGGAAAATTCCAAGGATTCAACATGTTTGAATTTTGATTTGGACCGTTGAGGCACACTTGCATTCAGAGTATAGGCGCATTCCGGGAAGGCGCGGAATCGGAGGAGAAGCGTGATGA
>JANNFV010000233.1:0-2285 GCA_031380285.1 Hyphomicrobiales bacterium
CCGTGACGGAGGCGGAATGGGAGATGGTTTGCAAGATGGGCGGGCTATAGTTACTTCCTTCCCCCCTTGCGGGGGAAGGTGGCAGGCGGAGCCTGTTGGATGAGGGGTCTCACTGACCTCTCAGAACTGCGCGACCCCTCATCCGGTCGGCATCCGCCGACCACCTTCCCCCGCAAGGGGAGAAGAGGCAGCTTGGCTAAACCCCCAAACCACCCCTTTGCACGATAAACGCCTCCACCGCCTCGACGCCCACGCCTCCGCGCACGTTGGTGAAGACATACGGGCGCTCCTTGCGCATCATCTTCGAATCGCGGTCCATCACACCCAGATCAGCGCCGATATATTGCGCGATGTCGATCTTGTTGATCACCAGCAGATCAGAGCGCGTGATGCCGGGGCCGCCCTTGCGCGGGATCTTGTCGCCCGCTGACACATCGATGACATAGATCGTGAGATCAGCCAGTTCCGGGCTGAACGAGGCTGCGAGATTGTCACCGCCCGATTCGATCAGGATCACGTCGAGATCGGGGAAGCGCCCCCGCATATCCGCCACTGCCGCGAGATTGATCGTGGCATCCTCGCGGATCGCGGTATGCGGACAGCCACCGGTTTCCACGCCCATGATGCGCTCGGGCGGCAGCGCGCCGGACCGCGTCAGGAACTCGGCATCCTCCTTGGTGTAGATGTCGTTGGTGATCGCCGCGATGTCGTAGGTCTTCGACAGGCGCTTGCAGAGCGCATCCATCAGCGCGGTCTTGCCGGAACCGACGGGGCCGCCAACGCCGACGCGGAGCGGGCCATGGGGGGATTTTCCTGCGGGCAAGTGCGTCATGAGCGGAACAACCTCGTCATCTGTGTTTCGTGTCGCATGGAAGCGATATCGGAGCGGAAGGCAAGCCCGCCAACGTCCCTCAGCGTGGCCCGCGCCGCCTTATGTGCCGTGGCGGCAATGATTGGTTCCAGCGCCGCCAGCACGCGCAAGCCATCGCTCTGCCCGATGGGGGCAAGGCGCACGGCGGCGGAGACGAGATTCTGCGAGAACACCGTGAGAAATGCGCAGATCGACGCTTCTCTGGCGATGCCAGCCCCGGCGGATGCGCAGGCCGCGGCAATGCAGAGCGCGAAGGGAGGCGCTGCGGTCTGGCGCAAGGTTTCGAGGCCCTTGTTGGTCCAGGCCGTTTCCACCGCCTTGACGAAGGCATCGCCCTGCATCGTGGCTTCAAGACGGCGCTCTTTCGAGGGCTGGAGCGCGATGGCAAGCTCGGTCGCTTCTGTCAGTCGTTTCGTGTTCTTCGTCTCGACTGCACGATGAGTGACCGAGAACAGCACGGCATCCGACCAGCCGCTGCCATGCCGGATCAGCGCTGAAAGCCAGCGCTCCAGGCTGTCGCGATCCGTAATGTCACCGGCCTCCACCGCCCATTCCAGGCCATGTGAGAAGCTGAAGGCTCCGATGGGGAAAGCGGGAGAAAACCAGACGAGAAGGCGCTCGATGCTCATGCCTGCATCGGCCTTGTGCGTCCTTCGAGGCTCCGCTTCGCTGCGCACCTCAGGATAAGGAGAATTGTGCAAGGCACTGACCCCCTCATCCTGGGGTGCGAGCCGCTTGGCGAGCCTCGAAGGACGCACAAGGCCGTTGCCAGCCAATCTTGTTCATCAGCCTCAATGACCATGATCGTGGCCGCAATCAGGACCATGTTCATGGACATGCTCGTGCTCATGGTGCGCATGCCCCTGCGCATGACCACTCTGATGATAAGCGCCGCCTTCGGGATGGAAGGGAGCCTCCACCTCAACCACTTTGGCACCTAAACCTGTCAGCATCTCCGCGATGACATGGTCGCGGCGGATGCGGATGAAGCGGGGGGATATCTCGCATTCGAGGTGACGATTGCCCAGATGATAGGCGAGCCGCGTGGTGTGCAGCGCGTCCGTGCCGCGCACCTCGATCAGCTCTTCTGGCGCGGCCACGATCTCGATCAGGCGACCATCCTCCAGCACATAGCCATCGCCGCGCCCCAGCACAGGCACATCAGGCAGATCGACCAGGAACTCGAGGCCTGAGACAGTCTTGACCACGCCCCTGCGGCGGCGGCGCTCCTCGAAATCCAGCACGACGGTGTCGGCGATGGCGAGGTGAAAATGACCGGCTCTTGTGGCACGCAGCATGACTTGTCCTGAGTTGATAACAGGCCCAGAAACCATGCCGGGATGCGAAGGGCAAGGCGCAAAAGCCGCGTAAAAATATGTAAAGCCACGCTCTCGCCCCGCATGCGCCAGATGAC
>JANNFV010000258.1:0-10648 GCA_031380285.1 Hyphomicrobiales bacterium
GGAATCTGGCCGAGCGCTCGCCAATAACCATTGATGATGCGGACGACGCATCCCAGGCGGCGATTGATGAGCTTGACGCCAGCTTCTTTCGCGTCCGCTTTGACCGGCTGACCCCAATTGAGAAGCGTTATGTCCGCGCTATGGCTGAAATCAGGCTCGGCCCTTTCCGGTCCGGAGAAATAGCAGCGAAGCTTGGTAGAACGGTGAATTCCGTTGCTCCTGTGCGCAGCTCCCTGATTCGAAAGGGAATGATCTATGCGCCCGCACATGGTGATACGGCATTTACGGTTCCCATGTTTGACAGTTTTCTACGGCGTACAATGCCGTTCGAACCCTGAGTTCGGGATTTGCACTGCAAGGCAGAGCGGCTTAGAAGCCTCCCTGGAGGAGAACCGCTCCCGGTGGGGTGGCCGGACTTCAAATCCGGTGGGGGCTGTCTGACGGTCCCGGGTGGGTTCGACTCCCGCTCTCTTCCGCCAATCAACCAGAGTGAGCCGTCCCTTGACCCTCTCCAATCCTGTTCTCGATGCGATCCGCGCCCGCAAGCACATGGGCGCTCTCATGCTCGAGACGCCTGGCCCCAGCGCCGAACAGATGCAAGCCATCCTGGAAGCAGGAGCCGCCGCGCCCGACCATGGCAAGCTTCTGCCCTTCCGCTTCGTCGTGGTGCCAGCCGAGATGCGGCAGGCTTTCATCGATGCTTCACTGGCCGCGTTCAGGGCCGCCGTTCCCGATGCGGATGAATTCGGTCTGAAGAAGGCACGCGGCAAGGCCGAGCAGCCGCCTTCCGTGGTGGCCCTCATCGCGCGCATCGACAGCCAACATCCCAGGATCGTGGCCTCGGACCAATGGCTGACCGTCGGTTGCGCCTTGCAGAATCTGTGGCTGGCCGCCGAGAGCCTCGGCTTTGCCTGCGGTGTCTCGTCCGGGCGTCTCATGGAGACCGACATCATGCGCCGGGCCTTCGGGTTGGCAGACAATGAAGCCCTTGTCTCCGTCATCTCCATCGGCACGCCGAAGGAGCGCCAGGCACCACGCCCCAAACCGGCGCTGACCGAACTGGTCCGGACCTTCGGCTGAGCGATGGGCCTGAAACGCTGGCAAGCGCTTGCGCAGGATCTGGCCCTGCTGGGAAAGCCAGCGCATGGCATTGATGCCGTGTCGCTGCGCGGCTCTCCTGGCCGCATTCTCGCCCACCCCATCATCGCCAGAAATCCCCTGCCTGCCCGGACGCATGCCGTGATGGATGGCTATGCGCTGGGTTCGGTGCCGCCGGGTCCGTTTCGTCTCGTGACTCCTTGCCCTCACCATCTTGGTCCCGGGGAGGCGGTCGCCATTGCCGCCGGCGAGGCTGTACCACTAGGCACGGCTTCGGTCGTGCTGGCGGACAAGGCCAAGGTCGAGGAAGATCGGGTCGTGATCCGCACCGCCCAGGCCAAGGACAACATTCGCCGTACGGGCGAGGAAGTGCAGGCGGGGGTGGAGCTCCTGCGGCCCGGCCTCAGGCTGGATGCCCGCCACGCCGCCCTTGCCGCAGCCGCTGGCGTGGACGTGCTGGAGGTCTGGCGCAGGCCCCGCGTGGCGCTGCTGGTGCAGCAGGACACGGGTGAAGCCTTGCCACATCTTGCTGTGCTGTCGGCCCTTCTCGCCAGTGATTGCCTTGATCTGGTTGAGGCGGTCGCGGTCCGGCCACAGGCATTGGCCGGGCAGTTGCAGCGTCTCGCCGGACGCTGCGCAGTGACGGTCGTTGTCGCGGACAGTCTGGGTGCCGAGGACGGGATATTGGCAGTGGCAATCCGGGCGTCTGGTGCAGAAGCCGCGATCCACCGGGCCGCCCTCAAGCCTGCCAAGCCGATCATCACGGGTGCCATCGACGGCATGGCGGTGCTTGGCCTGGCGGGTACGGCCTACGCGACCACCATTGCCGCCCATCTCTTTTTTCGGCCGTTGCTGAGAAACCTGGTGGGATTGCCAGCCGATGATCCGCTGGTTCCCGCAGTGGCCGGGTTCAGCCGCCCACGCGATCCCGGAAGAGCCGAAGCCTTGCCGGTGAAAGCAACCGGGCGGGACGACCGTCTTGTGCTGACACCAGCCGGGCGCTTCGGCCAGCTCACGGCCCTCGCCGCGATGGATGGCTTTGCGCTGATCGATGCGGAGAGCGCCGATCTCGCCCCTGGCGCCCCGCTGCTCTACCATCCCTTGTTGATGCCGCTGCTCTGAGCAGTTTTCGGGCGGCGCTCGCTTTGCAAATCATGCTATCCCACTTGCATGCCCATCCGCCGACTCGAACCCATCCTGATTGACCAGATCGCCGCCGGTGAGGTGATCGAGCGGCCTGCCGCTGCCGTGAAGGAGCTGGTCGAGAACGCGCTTGACGCGGGGGCCCGCAGCATCGCGGTCGAAATCATGGGCGGTGGTCGCAGCCTCATCCGCATCACAGATGACGGTTCCGGCATGACCGCCACCGACCTCGAACTCGCGGTGGAGCGCCATGCCACCTCGAAGCTGCCCACCGGCGATCTGATGGCGATCACGACGCTGGGTTTCCGGGGCGAGGCGCTGCCCTCCATCGCTGCCGTCTCCAGGCTCGAAATCCTGACGCGGGCGCAGGGGCAGGACAGCGGCGTGGCGATCCGCATCGAGGGTGGCCTGAAACACCCGGTGAAACCCGCCGCCATGGCCAGGGGCACGCGCATCGAATTGCGCGACTTGTTCTTTGCCACACCTGCGCGATTGAAATTCCTGAAAGGCGACCGTGCGGAGGGTCAGGCTGTGGCGCAGGTCATCAAGCGCCTCGCCATGGCGCATCCCGCCGTGCGCTTTTCCTTCAGCGGCGAGGGCGCAGCGAATTTTGACTATACGGCTGCGGGCGATACCCCCGAGGGACGCTTGCTGCGGCTCGGACAGGTGCTGGGCGCCGAGTTCCGGGCCAATGCAGTGCTGGTCGAGGCAGCACGCGAGGGGTTGATGATCAGCGGTTTCGCCGGCCTGCCGACCTTTCACCGCGCGACATCGCAGGAGCAGTATCTGTTCGTCAACGGCAGGCCGGTGCGCGACAAGCTGCTGGTCGGCGCAGTGCGTGCTGCCTATGCTGATTACCTGCCGGGCGACCGGCATCCTGTGCTCGCCCTGTTCGTGACGATCCATCCGGCGGAGGTCGATGTGAACGTGCACCCCGCCAAGACCGAGGTGCGTTTCCGCGATCCCGGACTGGTGCGCGGCGTGCTGATCTCGGCCCTCAAGGCGGCCTTGCTGATGGGTGCGCAGCGGGCTTCCACCACGGGCGGCGACCGCACCCTGGCCGCACTGGCGTCAACGCCCATCATGGGGCGTTCGCTGGGGAACCACGCACCGGGCTACCGCTCATCGCCCGGCGGCGATTGGCGTCAATCCTGGGCGACACCGCAGCAGGGTTTCAGTGATGCGCCCCAGGCCGCTTTCGAGGCGACGGGACTGCCGATGGCGGACCCGCGTGCCCACCTTTCCGAGGCGACACCGGAGCTGATGGGGATGCCGCTGGGCGCGGCGCGGGCCCAGCTCCATGACAGCTATATCCTGGCGCAGACCGGCGACGGCGTGGTGATCGTGGACCAGCACGCTGCCCATGAACGGCTGGTCTATGAGCGGCTGAAGCGCCAGCGGGCCGAGAATACGATTGCCCGTCAGCTCCTGCTGATTCCCGAGATCATCGAGATGGACCCTGCCGACGCCGCCCGTCTGGCCGAGGCTGGCCCCGCGCTGGAGAGCCTTGGCCTGTCGCTCGAGGGCTTCGGGCCTGGCGCGGTCGCGGTCCGCGAAGTGCCCGCCGCCATCGCGGATGGCGATATTCGTGGTCTTGTCCAGGACATCGCGGACAATCTGGCAGAGTGGGGCGGGCCGCTGGCCCTGGAACGCGCGGCGGATCATGTGCTGGCGACCTTTGCCTGCCATCACTCGGTGCGGGCGGGACGCCGCATGAAGCCGGAGGAGATGAACGCCCTGCTGCGCGAAATGGAAACCACGCCGGGCTCCGGCCAATGCAACCACGGGCGGCCGACCTATGTGGAACTCAAGCTGGCCGATATCGAACGGCTGTTCGGGCGGCGGTGAGCTTGCACTCGGAACAACTTTTTGGTGCAGCGACAGTCGTCCGTCCTGGAGGGGCTTGACCCGTCCATCCACGTCTTCCTGCGGCCCAAAAACGTGGATGGCCGCGTCAAGCGCGGCCATGACGTGTTTCCGTCGAGAAACGTCGTACTCAAGGGCGTCTTGGACGGGCTTGACCCGTCCATCCATGTCTTTCAGCGCTGACAAACGTGAATGGCCGCGTCAAATGCGGCCATGACGTGTTTTCGGCAGGAAACGCCACTGCTCACCTCGGCAAGCGTCCGATGAGAATCTGGCCCTCGCCCACCACGCGCTGGTCGAGCAGTTCCAGCGGCTGCGGCAACGCAATGGCGAGGCCTGCCCGCTCCTCCAGCACCACCACCGCGCCCGGTGCCAACCAACCGCCGCCCAGCGCTGAGATCAGGGCTTCTTCACCCAATCCCCGGCCATAGGGCGGATCGCAGAACACCAGTGTGAACGGTTCGAACGGGCTGACCGGCCCGAGCTTGGTCGCCTCGCGGCGCAGGATGCGCGTGATGCCGCCGAGCCCCATGGCTTCCACGTTGCCGCGCTGCAGGCCACGCGCCTCCGGACCGTCATCCACCATCACGGCATAGGCCGCGCCACGGGAGAGGGCCTCCATGGCGAGCGCTCCTGTTCCGGCGAAAAGGTCCAGCACGCGGGCATCGGTCACGGGATCGGCGATGCCGTGCTTCCCCAAGCCATGCGACAGGATGTTGAAGATCGTCTCGCGCAGCCTGTCGGATGTCGGACGAATGCCGTCACCGCGCGGACCCAGCAAGGTCCGGCCCTTCAGCCTGCCCGCGACGATGCGCATGGATCAGCCCTCGCGGCGCGGTCCGCGCGGCTTGAAGCCGCCACCGCCGGAAGGTCTGCCACCGCCACCAGAAGGTCTGCCACCACCAGAGGGTCTGCCACCTGACGGCTTGCCCCCGCCTGGCTTGAACCCGCCTGGCTTGCCGCCAAAACCGGCAGAACGCCCCGCCGGTTTGTCGCCGAAGGATCGTCCCTCCGCGCGGGGAGGTGGCCGGTCACCGTCACGGCGCGGCGGCCTGTCATCAAAGCGGCGCGGCTTGTCATCGGAGCGTGGAGGCCTGTCGTCGAAGCGGCGTGGCGGTCGGCCATCATCACTGCGCGGTGGCCTGGCGTCACGGTCGCGGAAGCGCTCGCTGCCCTCGGTGCGCGGCGAACGCGGCCTGTCGCCGAAACTGCGGTCCGCATTTTGCGGACGATTTCCATCGCCGCGTGGCGGACGATTTCCATCGCCGCGTGGCGGACGGTCTGCGAACGATCGGTCCTTGAAATCGCTCTTGCCCCGATAGCCACCCCGATCACCATCGCTACGTTCCGGACGGCCCCGATCCTGAAAGTCCCGGCGCGGCGGCCTGCTATCGTCCCGCTGGAACACAGGCGCTTCAGGCATGTCCTTGGTGATGCGGTCCACACGCACCTTGCGGCCATCCCGGTCCTGGGTTTCGCCCCGCGTGACCTTCAGGCTCGCATCCTCGCCCGCGAAGGCCGCGCGCCTGCGGGCCTGGAACTCTTCCTTGTCGAGCCGCAGATGGCGTGGCTTCTGGCGCGCATCCTCGTCGCGGAAGACATTGCGCTCCGCCGGGCGCTCGGGCCGTTGTCCGGGCCGGGGCGCGTAGGGATCGTTGACATCATCCAGCACGCGGCCCTTGGGCGCATCCTCCTGCTCGCCGACAAAGCGCTTGGGTGCCGGGCGCTCATCACGGTCACGGAAGGGACGTGCCTCCCGCTCAGGTCTTGCCTCCCGCTCAGGTCTTGCATCCCGTTCCGGTCTTGGGCGCGGCGCGAAGGACCGTTCCGGTTCGGCCTGCTCCTTGCGGGCGCCTTCGAAATCCACCCCGGCTTCTGTCGCCAGCCGCTCGCCCAACTGGTCCTTGAGCAGGCGCGAGCGGATTTCTTCCGCCGTGCCTTCCCGCAATTCGCCCAGCTGGAACGGGCCAAACGAGATGCGGATGAGGCGGTTCACCATCAGGCCGAGATGCTCGAGCACGACCTTGACCTCGCGGTTCTTGCCCTCCCGCAGATCCAGCGTCAGCCAGGCATTGGTGCCTTGCGTCCGGTCCAGCGTGGCGAAGATCGGCTCGTAATCGACACCGTCGATGGTGACGCCGTCCTTCAGGCGGTCGAGCGCCTCCTGCGTCGTCACACCATGGGCGCGGACCCGGTAGCGGCGCAGCCAGGCCGTATCGGGATGCGCCAGCACACGGGCCAATCCGCCGTCGTTGGTCAGCAGCAGCAGCCCTTCGGTGTTGATGTCGAGCCGTCCGATGGAAACGACGCGCGGCAGGTCTTCCGGCAGGTTGTCGAAGACCGTCGGGCGTCCCTCGGGGTCGCTCTCGGTGGTCACCAGCCCGGCGGGCTTGTGATAGAGCCAAAGCCGCGTGCGCTCGCGCTCCGGCATCGGCTCGCCATCGATCACCACCTTGTCCGAGGGTGAGATGTTCAGGGCAGGGCTGTCGATCACGCTGCCATTGACGCTCACACGTCCCTCGGCAATCCATTCTTCGGCATCGCGCCGCGAGCACAGCCCGGCGCGGGCCATCACCTTGGCGATGCGCTCGCCATCGGGATTCCAGGGCCCATCCTCGCGGGGTTTGGGCCGGGGACGAAACGGCTGGTCGCCTTCCGGCCGATCAGAGCGGGGACGGTCAAAGCGTGGCTTGTCGCTGAAGGGTGGCTTGTTGTTGAACCTCGGCTTGTCACCAAAACGAGGCTTGTCACCAAAACGAGGCTTGTCGCCGAAGCTCTTCTCGCGGAAGGGCCGCTTTTCGCCGTCGCTTTCAAGGCGCCGGGGCGGGCGGTCGCTGAAGCTCTTGCCACCCGCAGCAGGCTTGTCACCATCACGGTTGAACGGGCGCGGCGGCCTGTCGCCATCCTCGCGCTTGCGGAAGGGCCGGTCTTCGCCGGAGCGGGGGCGGGGCCTGTCGCCATCACGGCGAGGGGGACCGCTGCGGCCACCACTGCGGGGAGGGCGACCTTGGTATCTATCATCACTCATGGCGCCCTGTTATCAGCAAGCCATGGGCAAGGCGAGCGGCGTTTCAGGCCACGACAGGCAAAAATCGATCTGGGATCTGGCCTTCGAGGAGGCGAGATCGGCTGCCGCCCGGGGTGAAACGCCGGTTGGCGCTGTCGTGGTGCGGGAGGGCAAGGTGCTGGCGTCGGCTGGCAACCGCACGCTCGAACTGAAAGACCCCACGGCCCATGCCGAGGTGCTGGCGATCCGCCTGGCCTGCCAGATCGCCGACAGCGAGCGCCTGTCCGGTGCCGATCTCTACGTGACGCTGGAGCCCTGCACGCTGTGCGCGGGAGCCATCTCCTTCGCCCGCATCCGCCGCCTCTACTACGCCGCCAGCGATGCGAAGGGGGGCGCGGTTGACAGCGGCGTGCGCTTCTTCAGCCAGCCAAGCTGCCACCACGCACCAGAGGTCTATGGCGGTTTCCGCGAGGCGGAGTCGGCGGAATTGCTGAAGGGTTTCTTCCAGGAGCGGCGCAAGGGGACTGGTGCTGCTGGACAGGATTGAACTGTCGACCTCACCATTACCAATGGTGTGCTCTACCACTGAGCTACAGCAGCGCGCCGGGGGGTCGGATACGCTGGAACGGCCTAAAGGGCAAGAGGGGGTGTGGTCCGAGGGAGTCGCGTCCGCGCATCGCCACAGCGTTCGATCAGAAAGTCCACCGTCGCCCTGACCCTTGGCAGTGTGTGGCGTCCCGGTGGCATCAGGGCCGTGATGGGTTGCGGGTCGGTCAGGTGAAAATCCTGCAGGAGAGGCACAAGCCTCCCCTCCGCGAGGGCGGTTTCCGCCAGGAAATCGCCGAACCGCACGATACCCAGGCCCGCCAGCGCCAGGTCGAGCAGCAGGTCGGCGCTGTCCGTGGTGACGCTGCCTTTGACGCTCGTCAGCACGATCTGGCCGTTCTGGCGCAACGGCCATTGCGCCAGCCGCGAGAAGCCCGCCAGCACCAGGCAATTGTGCCGCTTCAGGTCTTCCGGCGTTTCCGGGCGGCCATGACGCTCCAGATAGGCCGGGCTGGCGCAAATCACGCGCTGCATCGCGCCGATGCGCCGGGCGACGAGCGTCGAATCGCCCAGCGGTCCGGTGCGCACCGCGATGTCGGCCTGCTCCGCGATCACGTCGACCCGCCGGTCGCTGATCGCCAGTTCCAAGGTGATATCCGGATAGCGTGCGTGAAACTCCGCCATCACGGGGGCGAGGCGGTGCTTGGCGAAGGCTGTGCCGGTGTTGAGCTTCACCAGCCCGCGGGGTCTGCCGCGATCCGCCGTCACTTCGGCTTCCGCCGATTCGATGGCGGCGAGAATCTCCCTGCCCCGCGCCAGCATGGTCTCGCCCTCCTGAGTCAGCGCCAGTCGCCGTGTCGTGCGCTGCAGCAGCCGCACGCCCAGCCGGTCCTCCATGCGCGTGATCGCCTTGGACACCGCCGAGGGCGTGAGGCCGGATGCCTCGGCAGCGGCAGAAAAGCTGCCGCTATCCACGACGCTCACGAAGAGGCCGATATCGGCGGCAAAGCTGGCGTTATTCATGAACAAAATTCCAGAGAGATGACTGATATCCGATAATTATCATCTCAATGGAAAAAATTACAACAGCCTCACGGAACAACACACCAGGAGGCGGCCATGAACTTCATCAACGACATCGAGCCCTGCACCAGCACGCGCATCATCCGCACGGTCGAAGGGGGCATCCACTACGAGCATTATCGCATCCTGGCGCGGCGGCGGCGCGAACAGGCGATGGCTGAGTTGGCGGGTCAGATAGCGACGTGGCTGCGGAGCCTGGTGGCAGGTTCACAGCGCCGCCGGTTGGTCGAAACCGACTGGCGGGCCGCCCCACCGCGCACGCGCTGAAAGGGCCAAGCGCCATGCCGATCATCACCATCACCGTTGCCGCCCGGCCCGAGGTCGCGCTCTCGCGACGGCTTGCCGAACAGGTGAGCGGGCTGACCCAAACACATCTGAAAAAAGATCCGACGATCACCGCTGTCGTCGTCCACTACGCCGATCCGGAGCACTGGTTCGCAGGCGGACGGTCCCTGGCCGAGCAGAACCTCGCGAGCTTCTGGCTCGACATCAAGATCGTCGATGGCACCAACACGAAGGCGGAGTTGGCGGATTACATGGAAGACGTCTTCGCCAAGGTGTCGCGGACGCTGGGCCCGACCCATCACGAAAGCTACATTCTCGTGCACGAAGTGCCAGCGGCTGCTTATGGGTTCGGCGGCAAGAGCCAGGAGTTCCGCTTCATCAGCGGGAGGATGCAGGCGGCTCCCCGGGCGGCTTGATCGTGACGTCCCTCACGCGGCGCAGGCCATGAACCCCTTCTCGATCTCGTCACGCTTCAGGTCCCGCCCGATGAACACGATCTTGCTCGTGCGTTTTTCATCGGGCTTCCAGTCGCGCTGCAGGTCGCCATCCAGCACCATGTGGACGCCCTGGAAGACAAAGCGCTTCGCTTCGCCTTTGAAGGCCAGGATGCCCTTGGAGCGCAGGATGTGCGGGCCTTCTGTCTGCACATAGTCGTTGATCCAGGGCATGAACTTCTCGGGATCCACGTCGCCTTTGATCTCCAGCGCCACGGATTGCATGTCCTCGTCGTGGTAGTGCTTCAGGCCACCATGGGAATGAGCGGCATGGGAATGGCCGTGCGCGTGATCATGGTCATGCTTGTGGCTGGGATGGTCGCAATCCGGCCCGGTGTGATGGTGGTCGTGGTGGTGATCATGATCGTGCCCATCCGCCGTCAGGAAGGCCGGCTCTATCTCGAGGATGCGGTCGAGATCGAAGGCATTGCGGCCCAGCACATCCTTGATTGCCACATTGGCCTTCACCGTGCGGTGCAGCTTGGCATAGGGGTTGATGGCGCGGATGCGGGCCTCCACCTCGCGCAACTGCTCCGGTGTCACCAGGTCGGATTTGTTGAGCAGGATCACGTCGGCGAAAGCGATCTGGTTCTTGGCCTCGGGCGCGTCCTTCAGCCGGTCCTTCAGCCACATCGCATCGGCAACCGTCACCACGGCATCGAGCCGCGCCGCCGCCTGCACGTCCTGGTCCATGAAGAAGGTCTGGGCCACGGGCGCGGGGTCGGCGAGGCCGGTGGTTTCCACGATGATGGCATCGAACTTGTCGCGGCGCTTCAACAGGGTCTCGATGATGCGGATGAGATCGCCGCGCACGGTGCAGCAGATGCACCCGTTGTTCATCTCGAAGACCTCCTCGTCGGCCCCCACGATCAACTCGTTGTCGATGCCGATCTCGCCGAATTCGTTGACGATGACCGCGAATTTCTGGCCGTGATCCTCGCTGAGGATGCGGTTGAGCAGCGTGGTCTTGCCCGCGCCGAGATAGCCGGTGAGGACGGTGACGGGGATTTTCTCGGACATGGCAAACTCTCGTGGCAGGCTTCTTGATCAGCTTCTGGGCTGCAGCGCTTCGGATATCATCTTTATATTGTGGCGCATCATCCGAATGTAAGTGGGGGCAGGGCCG
>JANNFV010000271.1:0-5176 GCA_031380285.1 Hyphomicrobiales bacterium
CGATCATCCCGCAGCTAGCGAGTATCCATAGGGCCCCAGAGGCCCTTTTTTCTTGCCCTGATGCCCCCTAAGACCGCCGAACACCTGAAGGACACGACCATGAGCACCGCAACAGCCAGAAAGCCCGCATGCAAAGCGACAGCAAAGGCTGTGAAGCTTGTTGCAAAGGCCCCCGCCTCCCTCACCATGACCGGTGCGGAAATGGTGGTGCAGGCGCTGCAGGATCAGGGCGTCGAGCATATCTTCGGCTACCCCGGAGGCGCGGTGCTGCCGATCTACGACGCCCTGTTCCAGATGGGCGGCGTCGAGCACATTCTGGTGCGCCACGAACAAGGCGCGGTCCACGCGGCGGAAGGCTATGCGCGCTCATCGGGCAAAGTCGGTGTCGTGCTGGTGACCTCAGGGCCGGGCGCGACCAACGCCGTGACGGGCCTCACCGATGCGCTGCTCGATTCCATCCCCGTCGTCTGCTTCACCGGACAGGTGCCCACCCACCTCATCGGCTCGGATGCGTTCCAGGAATGCGACACCGTCGGCATCACCCGCCACTGCACCAAGCACAACTATCTCGTGAAGCGGCTGGAAGACCTGCCGCGGATCATCCACGAGGCGTTCTACGTGGCGCAGCATGGCCGCCCCGGCCCTGTCGTCATCGATATCCCCAAGGACATCCAGTTCAAGACCGGCACCTATGTCGGCCCGAAGGACATCGAGCACCGGACTTACAAGCCGCGCGTCGATGGCGACGCCCGCCGCATCGAGGCTGCTGTCGAGATGATGAGCCGCGCCAAGCGCCCGGTGTTCTACACGGGTGGCGGCGTCATCAATGCCGGACCCGAAGCATCGAAGGTGCTGCGCGAACTGGTGAAGGCCACGGGCTTTCCCATCACCTCCACCCTGATGGGTCTTGGTGCCTATCCCGCCAGTGGACCGAACTGGCTGGGCATGCTGGGGATGCACGGCACCTACGAAGCCAACTGGGCGATGCATGACTGCGACCTGATGATCAACATCGGCGCCCGCTTTGACGACCGCATCACCGGGCGCATCGACGCCTTCTCGCCCGGCTCCACCAAGATCCATGTCGATATCGATCCCTCCTCGATCAACAAGATCGTCAAGGCGGATGTCGGCATCGTGGGTGATGCGGGCCGCGTCATGAGCGAGATGCTGCGCATCTGGCGCGAGAAGAAGCACAAGGCGAGGCCCGAGGTGAAGGACTGGTGGGGCCAGGTGAACACCTGGCGGGCGCGCAACTCGCTGGCCTTCCGCAACTCCGATACCATCATCAAGCCGCAATATGCCGTGCAGCGGCTCTACGAGTTGACGAAGAACCGCGACACCTACATCACCACCGAGGTCGGCCAGCACCAGATGTGGGCGGCGCAGTATCTGCATTTCGAGGAGCCCAACCGCTGGATGACGTCGGGCGGCCTTGGCACCATGGGCTACGGCCTGCCCGCTGCCATCGGCGTGCAGATGGCGCATCCCAAGGCGCTGGTCATCGATGTCGCGGGCGAGGCGTCCATCCTGATGAACATGCAGGAGATGTCCACCGCCGCGCAGTATCGCTTGCCGGTGAAAATCTTCATCCTCAACAACGAGTACATGGGCATGGTGCGCCAGTGGCAGGAGCTGCTGCATGGCGGGCGCTATTCCAACAGCTATTCCGAGGCGCTGCCGGATTTCGTAAAGCTGGCCGAGGCGTATCACGCCAAGGGCATCCGCTGCTCCGACCCCAAGGAACTGGATGCGAAAATCCAGGAGATGATCGATTATCCCGGCCCGGTGATCTTCGATTGCCTGGTGGCGAAGGAAGAGAACTGCTTCCCCATGATTCCGTCAGGCAAGGCGCATAACGAGATGATCATGCCGGATTTCGCAGGTGATCTGGGGAATGTGATCGATGTGAAGGGCCGGGGGCTGGTGTGAGAGTGGCGCATCGGCTTCAAAACAAGGATTGACAGGTCAGTGCGCCCAAAATATCTTACATTCATCTTACACTTGGATAGACCATGATTACAACAAGGATGTCGACAAAAGGTCAGGTGATCATACCCAAAGCCATTCGGGACCAGATCGGTTCGGTGGTGGGGACCAAGTACGCCGTTGAGATCGAGAGGGGCTCCATCAGGCTCACACCCCAGTCCGACTACAAGTCAAGGGTTCCCATAACAACCCTTGACGATGTTGCTGGCTATCTGAAATATAACGGTCCAACAGTCACCGACGAACAGATGAAGGCGGCAGTCAGAGCCCGCGCCATCGCACGTTTCAAGCGGTCGATGACTTGATTTTCATCGACACCAATATCTTTGTGCGCCTGCTCGTGCGTGACGACGAAGACATGACCACTTGCGCGCGACGTTTTGTCGAGGCGAACACTTGCTGCGTCTCGCGAACGGTCGTGCTTGAGGCTAGCTGGATATTGTCCAGTAATTTCGGCTTCAGCGAAGCGGAAATCCTGGAAGCTCTGCAAGCCGCGACAGGGCTCCCATTCCTGGAATTTGAAGATGGCAATTCTATCATCAATGCCATCGGATGGGCAAAAGCGGGCCTTGAATTTGAAGATGCGATGCATCTTGCTTCGGTCCCTGGCCTTTCTGAATTCGCGACCTTCGACAAATCATTCGCCCGCCGCGCCGAGCGGCAAGACATCCCTGTCCCTGTCAGACACCTTCGAGTAAAGCCATGAAATCCCACTACAACGATCCCGCCGCCGCCCAGGTCATTGAGCGCCGGACCTATGCCATCATCGTGGACAACGAGCCCGGAGTGCTGGCCCGCATCGCAGGCATGTTCTCGGGACGCGGCTATAACATCGAGAGCCTGACGGTGACGGAAACCGAGCACGAGCGACACATCTCGCGCCTCACCATCATCACCCGGGGCACTGCCGCCGTGCTGGACCAGATCAAGGCGCAGCTGGAGCGTCTCGTGCCCGTCCACCGCGTGATGGACCTGACAACGTCCGGCCCCTCCATCGAGCGGGAACTGGCGCTGATCAAGGTGCGTGGAACCGGCGATCACCGGATGGAGGCGCTTCGTCTCGCCACGGCCTTCGGGGCGAAGCCGGTAGATGCTACGCTCGAAAGCTTTGTCTTCGAGATCACCGGCGCCTCCGAGGATGTGGAGCGTTTCATCAACCTGATGGCCGCCATCGGCCTGGTGGAAGTGTCGCGCACCGGCGTTGCCGCAATTTCGCGCGGAGCGGATGGTCTGTAGTCCCTGAGACGAAAGGGGACAGCAAGCCGATGCTCTCACGCCGCTCGTTCCTGCAAGGCGCGGCCTGGCTGGGTGCCAGCCTGACGTCGCTGGGCGCCTATGCCATCGGCGTGGAACCCATGCGCTGGCCGCGCATCGTGCGCTATCCCATCACACCGGCGGGCTGGCCGCCTGATCTGAAGCTGCGCATCGTCACCCTGTCCGACTTCCACGCCTGTGATCCCTGGATGAGCATCAACCGCATCCGCTCCATCGTCGAGACCGCCAACACGCTGGACGGCGATGTCATCCTGCTGCTGGGCGATTACATCAGCGGCAAGCGCCTGCTGCACCGCGCTGTTGAGATGAAGGACTGGGCGCGGGAACTCGCCCGCCTCGAGGCACCGCTGGGCGTTCATGCCATCCTGGGCAACCACGACTGGTGGGAGGACGAGGACGCCATGCGCAGCCTCAAGGGCCCTCCCGCAGCAGGCATTGCGCTCAGCGACGCCGGCATCGCTGTTATGGAGAACGATGCGGTCCGTCTCGTTCACAACAACCGCCCTTTCTGGATTGCGGGCCTCGGCGACCAGATCGCCTTCCAATGGGCGCGTCGACGCCACGGCCTCTCTGGTTCGCGCGGATCGGATGACATGCCGCTGCTGCTCTCCCGCATCACCGACGACGCCCCCGCCATCCTGCTGGCGCATGAACCAGATATCTTCCTCCGCGTGCCGGAGCGTTTCGCCCTCACGCTGTCCGGCCATACCCATGGCGGCCAGGTGAACCTGCTGGGATGGCGTCCGGTCTCCGCCTCCCCTCTCAGCGCCCGCTACGCCCATGGGCATTTCCGCGAGAATGGCCGCGACCTGCTCGTCACCTCGGGCCTCGGCTGCTCCATCGCGCCGATCAGGATCGGTGTGCCACCGGAAATCATGGTGGTGGAACTGGGGGGCGCTGCGGCACCATCAAAGGCTTGACCCTTCGCCGCGCCGGGCTTACCGAACGCGCCATAATCTTTCTCCAGAAACCAGCCAGCAAAAACCTCCAGAGGAAAACTCCCATGCGCGTTTATTATGATCGTGATGCCGATCTCAACCTGATCAAGGGCAAGAAGGTCTGCATCGTCGGCTATGGCAGCCAGGGCCATGCCCATGCGCTCAACCTCAAGGACAGCGGTGTCAAGGACGTGGTGATCGCGCTCAAGGCCGGTTCCGCCACCCGCAAGAAGGCGGAGGCCGCAGGCTTCACCTGCATGACGCCGACAGAAGCTGCCAAATGGGCCGACCTGATGATGATGCTCACGCCGGACGAACTGCAGGGCGACATCTACCGCGACGACCTGCACGACAACATGAAGAAGGGTGCGGCCCTCTGCTTCGCCCACGGCCTCAACATCCACTTCAACCTGATCGAGGCCCGCAAGGATCTCGACGTGTTCATGATCGCCCCCAAGGGCCCCGGCCACACCGTGCGCTCGGAATACCAGCGCGGCGGCGGCGTGCCCACCCTCGTCGCCATCCACCAGGATGCCTCGGGCAATGCCCATGACCTGGCCCTCTCCTATGCCTCGGCCAATGGCGGCGGACGCGCGGGCATCATCGAGACGACGTTCAAGGAAGAGTGCGAGACCGACCTGTTCGGCGAACAGGTGGTGCTGTGCGGCGGCCTCGTGGAGCTGATCAAGGCTGGCTACGAGACGCTGGTGGAAGCGGGCTATGCGCCCGAGATGGCCTATTTCGAGTGCCTGCACGAAGTGAAGCTCATCGTCGACCTGATCTTCGAAGGCGGCATCGCCACCATGAACTACTCGATCTCCAACACGGCGGAATACGGCGAATATGTCACGGGCCCCCGCATCATCACGGCGGAAACCAAGGCCGAGATGAAGCGCGTGCTCACCGACATCCAGTCCGGCAAGTTCACGCGTGACTGGATGCTGGAGAACAAGGTCAACCAGACCTCGTTCAAG
>JANNFV010000277.1:0-4086 GCA_031380285.1 Hyphomicrobiales bacterium
CTCGTCGTCGGCCTTGATGCCGGTGGGGATGCCGCGGCCATTGTCCGTCACGGTGATGGAAGCATCCTCGTTCAGCGTGACGGTGACTGCCGTGGCATGTCCCGCCAGTGCCTCGTCGATGGCGTTGTCGACGACCTCATAGACCATGTGGTGAAGGCCCGAGCCGTCATCGGTGTCGCCGATATACATGCCGGGCCGCTTGCGCACCGCATCAAGCCCCTTGAGGATCTTGATCGAATCCGCGCCATACTCCGCATCAGCGCCATTTTCAGGAGCGACTTCAGGTGTTTCGGCCATGGCAGGAAAAAGCTTTCAGCTGTTTGATTCGTCAGCAGAAAGCTTAGCCGAGGGGGGCAGAAATAGCACGGGAATTAACCCTCTCCCGCCTGCGGGAGAGGGAAGCTTGCGCAGCAAGCAGGATGAGGGCAGAGCCAGGCTGATCGCGAATGCCCTCATCCGTCACTTCGTGACACCTTCTCCCGCCTTGCGGGAGACGAAGGAAGCTCAATCACACACCCGCTCGCGGCGATAGGTATAGGCATAGGGGTCCAGCCACACCTTGCGCCGCACCACATAGCAGCTTGGCACATAGGTCGGCTCCGGCTCGGCATAGACCGGCGCAGGAGCATACACCGGTGGATAATACACGCGCGGCTGCGCCGAGTTGATGATGGCACCGGCCGCCAGGCCACCAACCACACCACCCAGAAGACCGCCAGCCAGGGCTTCGCCTGTGGGGTTGCGGCGATAGGGATAATACTGGGCCTCGGCCGCGGTCAGCGGCAGGGCAGAAAGCAGCGTTGCGCCAGCCAGCGCAAGGGCGCAGCGGCGAAGGACAGATACGGTCATTTTGACGTCTCCACGTTACGCAACCGGAAACCATAGTTTCGCAGCGTCCCGTTAAGACTCTGGTAAGGAACGTGGTTAACGGGGGACTGCCCTTCTCCCCTTGCGGGAGAAGGATGTGGCGCTACCCCCGCACAGCCTTTTCGAGCCGCTCCAGGGCACCGTCGATGGTCGCGTCTTTCTTGGCGAAACAGAAGCGCACGACATTCGTCACGGCCTGCTCCGCATAGAACGCGCTGACCGGGATGGTGGCGACCCCGTGCTTCGCCACGAAATGCCGCGAAAACGTCACGTCGTCGCTCATGCCTGTCGGCGTGATGTCGATGTTGAGAAAATAGGTGCCAGCAGCAGGCAGCACGTCGAAACCCAGGGTTTTCAATCCGTCAGCCAACCGGTCACGGCTGCGCTGGAAATCCGCCCGCATGCCAGTGAAATAGGCGTCATCCTTCATCAGCCCATGCGCCACCGCCGCTTGCAGGTTCGGCGGCGTGGTGAAGGTGATGTATTGATGCGCTTTCGCCAGCACCTTCATCAGGTGCGGTGGCGCACAGACGAAGCCCACCTTCCAGCCCGTGAGCGAGAAGATCTTGCCGGCCGATCCGACCTTCACGGTGCGCTCCCGCATGCCGGGCAATGCCGCCAGCGGCACATGCTGATGCCCGTCGAAGATCACATGCTCCCACACCTCGTCGCACAGCGCGATGGCATCATGGGACATGCAGAAATGGGCGAGCAGCGTCAGGCCTTCCACCGGGCAGACCGTGGCGACCGGGTTCAGCGGATTGTTGAACAGAACCACCTTGGTGCGCGGTGAAAACGCCTGCGCCAGGTCATCCGCCGTGAAGCGGAAGTGTGGCGGCTTCAACGTCACGAACTTGGGCACGCCGCCTGCCCGCAGCACCAGCGGCAGGTAGGCATCATACATCGGCTGGAAGAGCACGACCTCATCACCCGGCTTGATCAGCGCCAGCAGCGCACCCGCCAGCGCCTCTGTCGCGCCCGACGTCACCATGATCTCGCTCGCGGGATCGAAGCTCACCCCGTGGAAGCGCTGGTAGTGATGCGCCACGGCCTGCCGCAGTTCCGGCAACCCCATCATCGGCGGATACTGGTTCCAGCCGTCGATCAGCGCCTCCGCCGCCTTCTGCCGCACATCGAGCGGCCCTGGATCATCCGGAAAGCCCTGCCCCAGGTTGATCGCCTTATGCTCGATGGCGAGACGGGACATCACCTCGAAAACGGAGGTCTGGGTGTCGGCGAAGATGGGGTTCATGGGATGAGACGCTGCAACAGGTGAACGGCGCGCCTTCCTTGGCAGAAGTGCCGACGGGGTGCAAACGGCCTGATCCATCAGGCGCATTGATCGCATGCATATGCGGCGGCGTCTCGCCAGTGAGCCGACGCTTGTGCTAGAGATGCAGCCATCACTCCCGCAATACCGTTCGACAGGACCAGCGACCCATGCTCACGCTCAAAGACCCCACGCTTCTGAAGTCGCAATGCTACGTCAACGGAGCCTGGATCGGCACTGGCACGGATGCGGTCGACAATCCCGCCACGGGCGAGATTCTCGCCAAGGTTCCGGCACTGGGTGCCACTGAGGCAACAGCCGCCGTCGAGGCCGCCGACGCCGCCTTCAAGCCCTGGTCGAAGAAGCTTGCCAAGGAACGCTCGGCCATCATGCGCAAATGGTTCGACCTCATCATGGCCAACCAGGAAGACATCGCGCAGATCATGACGGCGGAGCAGGGCAAGCCGTTGGCCGAGAGCCGGGGCGAAGTGGCCTATGCCGCCTCGTTCATCGAGTTCTACGCCGAGGAGGCCAAGCGCATCTACGGCGAGACGATCCCTTCGCCGTTCCCCAATTCGCGCATCATCATCCAGAAGCAGGCCATCGGCGTCTGCGCGGCGATCACGCCGTGGAATTTTCCTGCCGCCATGATCACGCGCAAATGCGCCCCGGGCCTTGCTGCCGGTTGCACCTTCGTGGTGAAGCCTGCTCCTGATACACCGCTGACCGCGCTGGCGCTGGCCGAACTGGCGCACCGCGCCGGATTGCCCGCCGGTGTGCTCAACATCATCACGGGCGACGCAGCGGCCATTGGCGGCGTGATGACCTCGCATCCCGCCGTGCGCTTCGTCGGCTTCACCGGATCCACCCCGGTTGGCAAGCTGCTGATGCGCCAGGCCGCCGAAACCGTGAAGAAGGTCGGCCTTGAACTCGGCGGCAACGCGCCCTTCATCGTCTTCGATGACGCGGACCTCGATGCTGCCGTGCAGGGCGCCATCATCGCCAAGTACCGCAACATGGGCCAGACCTGTGTCTGCACCAACCGGCTCTACGTCCAGGCTGGCATTCATGACCGCTTTGTCGCGGCGTTTGCCAAGGCGGCGGCGGCCCTCAAGGTCGGGCCAGGCGATGCTGAAGGCGTCGTGCAGGGGCCGCTGATCAACGCCCGCGCCATCGAAAAAGTCGAGCGCCACGTGGCGGATGCAATCGCAAAAGGCGCAACCGCCGTCACCGGCGGCGCGCGCCACGTGCTTGGCGGCACGTTCTTCACGCCCACCGTGCTGACCGGCGCGACAACCGCGATGGAGCTTTCCCAGGAGGAAACCTTTGGCCCGGTCGCGGCGGTGTTCCGCTTCGACACCGAGGCGGAGGTCGTGCGCCTGGCCAACGCGACGCCTTACGGCCTGGCGGCATACTTTTACACGAAGGACATTTCCCGCGCTTTCCGCGTGGCCGATGAGATCGAGACCGGCATGATCGGCATCAATGCGGCGCTGCTCGGCAACGAGGTCGCGCCGTTCGGCGGCGTCAAGGAATCCGGCCTCGGCCGCGAAGGCGGCCGGCACGGCATCGAGGAGTTTCTGGAAATGAAATACCTGCTGGTCGGGGGTCTGGCGTGACCGGCGGCTTTGGATGAGCGCCGCCCCGCTTCGCCCGGCCCGCCGGGGATGGCAATTAACGGGGCGGCGGCCTAAGTTGACTTGAAGCGACGACTGGCCCTCCGTTGTCATTCCCGGCTGAGGCGCGGAGCGGCGAGGGGAAGGGAATCCAGTTTTTCTGAGTCACGTTGAAAAGTGGAAGATGGCTCCCCTTCCCTCGGCCTGCGGCCTCGCCGGGGAAGACAGGTTGAGCGTGTTATTCCCGGCGAGCCGCAGAGCGGCCAGCCGGGATGAGGAATGACGCCCGCCGCCGGCTTTGCTAGCGGAAGAATGCCAGCAGGATGATGATCG
>JANNFV010000287.1:0-5806 GCA_031380285.1 Hyphomicrobiales bacterium
AGCTGCCCGGCGTGATGCCGCATGACCAGCGCACGCCGCCGGTGCAAGATCGAGTAAGAGAGTATGATCTAATGACTGCACAGGTTGAGCCGCCAGCTCTATCTTTCGTTTCAGCATGGACGCCCGAAGAGTGGATGCGAAGACGGCGCAATAGCCTTTTGCGGAATCTCAACATTGGTCCGAAATATCGCGACATTCAAACTGTCAATAAGGAACCACGCTTCGGACTGAACCGCATTGGGCCCGAACGGGTCGTCGTTGACCCGAACTACGACAAAGAACCACTCAAGCCTGGGCCTCCTCCCTATTATGACCTGTGGTTCGACGGTGACACGCCTGAAACTTCAATGGTCATCGTCATCTGCGGCTCGGACTTCCTGCGGAATGGCGAGCGGGATCCAGACGATAACCCCCTTACGCTTTGCGAACACGAATTCGCTCATGCCGGTCTGAATTCAGGCGTTCGCCTCGTCTACTGGAAAAAGAACTTATCGCACTGGCGCGATACCCAGGCCCGCACCGCTGCGCTGTTGGATAGCTTCAAGACAAATCTCAAACCAGGGAACTGAACTATGCCGTTCGATATCAATCAATTGCGCACTTACGCGAACGTCAATGACCGTGTTGGTTACTGGAACTATCTCGGCCAGTATGACCGCTACGGTTTTACGCTGACGTGTTACGATGTCCCCGATTTAACGAACCAAGCGCCCCATCACGCTTCTCCCCTGCTGCACTGCCCCTCCCTCGCGTCCTTCGAGACGCCGCAAGGGCGGCTCCTCAGGATGAGGTCTGTCGAGGGCTGCACAGCGCGAGGGTCCTCATCCTGAGGTGCGAGCATCAGCGAGCCTCGAAGGACGCAAGACGCGTCCGCATTCCGCACTTCTGTTGATGGAGAATTGCAGGGGCCTTGTGCGTCCTTCGAGGCTCGCCAAGTGGCTCACACCTCAGGATGAGGTCCGTTTGCGGGCTGCTTAGCCCCATTCTCTCCTTGCATCCCGCGCGGGGAATCCCACATTGGGGTGATCCGGAGACAATCCCATGTTCGACCAGAATGCCATGACCGCGAAAGCCACGTTCAAGCCCAACGAGGCGGAGGTCGCTGCGCCTGACACCGACCTGATCAAGGACACCACCACGCAGGGGTTCCGGCAGGATGTCCTGCAGGAATCGATGAAGCAGCCGGTGCTGGTGGATTTCTGGGCGCCCTGGTGCGGCCCCTGCAAGCAATTGACGCCCGTGCTCGAAAAGGTGGTGAAAGCCGCCAAGGGCAAGGTGAAGCTGGTCAAGATGAACATCGACGAGCATCCGCAGATCGCCGGGCAGCTGGGCGTGAAGTCGATTCCGGCGGTGTTCGCCTTCCAGAAGGGGCAGCCCGTCGATGGCTTCATGGGGGCCTTGCCCGAAAGCCAGGTGAAGAGCTTCATCGAGCGGATCGTGGGCGATGTGGGCAACAGCGCGTTCGATGAAATCCTCGCCGCTGCCGACAAGAGCATGGCGGAGGGCGAACTCACGCAGGCCGCCGAGCTTTATGCCGGCGCGCTCGCCGAGGATGACACGAGCGCGCGGGCCATGGGCGGGCTGATCAAGGCTTATGTCGAGATGGACATGCTGGAGCAGGCGCGCCAACTGCTCAACGCCGTGAAACCCGAGATGGCGGTTGATCCTGCCATCGTTGGTGCAAAAGCAGCAATCGAGGCCAAGGAAGCGGCGGCGTCGCTGGGGGATACCGGGCCGCTGCTGGCGGCAGTCGAGGCGAATCCCGCCGATCATCAGGCCCGGATCGATCTCGCCATCGTGCTCAACGGCAATGGCGAGCGCGAGGCGGCGGTGGATCATCTCATCGCCAGCATCAAGAAGGATCGCACGTGGGGCGAGGGGGCGGCACGCAAGCAGTTGCTGCAGTTCTTCGAGGCGTGGGGGCATGGCGAGGACGTGACGGTGGAGGGCCGCCGCAAGCTGTCCGCCGTGCTGTTCAGCTAAGGCAGGTGCCCGCATGACCAGCAATGTCACCTATACGGGGCCTGATATCATGCCGGGAATCATCCCGGTGTTTCCGCTGTCGGGCGCCTTGCTGCTGCCGCGCGGGCAGATGCCGCTCAACATCTTCGAGCCGCGCTTCATCGAGATGATCGATCACGCCATGCGGACGGAGCGCCTGATCGGCATGATCCAGCCCAACCCCGACAAGGGCGATATCGGCCCGCTGTTTTCGGTGGGCTGCGCCGGGCGTGTCACCCAGCTTTCGGAGACCGGCGATGGCCGCTACATCCTGACGCTGACGGGCATTGCGCGGTTCCGCACCTTGCGCGACGTGACGCAGGAGACGCCGTTCCTGCAGTTCAAGGTGGACTGGACACCGTTTGGCGATGACTACACCGCCCGCTTCGGTGAAGACGCCGTGGACCGCAAGGCGGTGTTGAAGGCGCTGAAGGATTTCTCCGAGGCCAACGAGGTGCCGGTGGACTGGGCCAGCGTGAAGGACGCGCCCAACGAGGCCCTGGTCAACGCGCTGTCGATGATGTGCCCCTACGGCGTGCGCGAGAAGCAGGCGCTGCTGGAAGCCGCCGATCTCAAGGCGCGGGGCGACATGCTGGTGGCGATCACCGAAATGGAACTTGCCAAGGCGGCGGGCGGCGGCGATACGCCGCTGCAATAGACGAGAGCGAGCGATGACCGATGCAGCCCCGATGAGCGACCGCATGCCCGGCCTTGGCGTGGACACCAAGCTGCTGGAATTGCTGGTCTGCCCGGTGACCAAGGGGCCGCTCGACTATGACGCCGTGCGGCAGGAGCTGGTGTCACGCAGTGCCAAGCTCGCCTATCCCATCCGCGATGGCATTCCGATCATGCTGCCGGATGAAGCGCGCAAGCTGGATTGACGCTGTCAAGACGCTGGATATCCGAAAAGGCTTGCGTGGTTTGATTCACGTCACTCCCTCTCGGGTTCAGTTGGCAGCCGCACTGTTGCAGTCGCCAAGGCCGAGATGCCTTCCTTGCGACCCGTGAAGCCGAGGCGCTCCGTCGTTGTCGCCTTGACCGAGACATGGCCGGGCGTGACCCCTGCGATCTCGGCCACACGCAGGCGCATGGCTTCGGCATGTGGCCCCACTTTGGGCGCTTCGCAGATGATTGTCACGTCCAGCAGATCGATGATGCCGCCGCGCTGGCGCAGGCGCTCCGCTGCGTAGGCGAGGAACTGATCCGATGCGGCCCCCTTCCATTGCGGATCGCTGGGCGGGAAATGGCGGCCGATATCGCCGTCGGCCATCGCGCCCAGCAGCGCATCCGTGATGGCATGGAGCGCCACATCGCCATCGGAATGGGCGATGAAGCCGTTGCAGTGTGGAATTTTCAGGCCGCAGAGCCAGAGATGGTCACCTGGGCCGAAGGCGTGGACATCAAAGCCCGTGGCGGTGCGCGACACCATGGTGGCACCCAGGCGCTGGTTGGCGCGGGCGAGGTCATCCTGCGTGGTGATTTTCACATTGGCGGGATCTCCGGTGAAGATATGGACGGCATGGCCAGCGGCGGCCGCAACGCCGCCATCATCGGTGAAATCATGGCCGCTCGCCGCTGCCTGGCGGTGCGCCGCGAGAATGAGGTCGAAACGGAAGGCTTGTGGTGTCTGCACGGCCCGCAATGTTGCACGCTCGGGCGTGGCACGGATGACATCGGCAGCAACCGCGACAATCGTATCCGTGACGGCAGCACCCGGCACGGCAGCGCCGTGATTCTGGGCGGCCTTTATGGCATCGTTGATCAGTTGCAACGACACGAAGGGACGCGCCGCGTCATGGATCAGCACGATGTCGATAGCTTCCTGTGACAGTGCTTCCAGCCCCGCCAGCACGGAGGCTTGCCGTGTGCCGCCGCCCGTGACGGCAGGGAGAAGCTTGGGCTGGGAACTCCCGGCGGCTTGGGCATAAAGAGCCGCGTCATCGGCATGGATCACGGTCTGGATTGCGGTGACCGACGGATGATCCGAAAAAGCCGCCACCGTAAGCGCCAGAACCGGCTTGCCCGCGAGCAGGCAATACTGCTTCGGCAGGTCACCGCCAAATCGCGAGCCACGCCCAGCGGCGACGATGAGCGCGGCAACGCGCAGGGGTTTTGGTGAAGGTGACATCGTCTAAGCGCTAACACGGGTTTCCAGCCCCCTCAATCATGGGCATAACGCGTAAGATCGATATCCCATTGTCATCCCCGGCGAGCGAAGCGAGGGAAGGGGTTCCAGACTTCACAGCGGCAGCGTTGGTCGCGATGCTGCAAGACTGGATTCCCTTCCCCTCCGCTGCGCTGCGGCCGGGAATGACAGCAACCCTGCGCTCATCACGATGCCGTTTGATGTCCATGCCCCGGCGAAAGTGAACCTCTTCCTGAATGTCACGGGACGCCGTGACGATGGGTACCATCTGCTTGAATCGCTCTTCGTCTTCACCGAGCTGGCCGACAGGATCGACGGTTGGCACAGCGAGTTGCCGCATTTCCATGTCTCGGGCGAGTTTGCTGGCGCGGTGACAGCGGACCAGCACAACCTCGTCATCAAGGCCTGCGAGATCATGCGGCGCGAATCCGGCATCACGCGCCCGCTGTCATTCTGCCTGGAAAAGTATATCCCCGTGGCCGCTGGCCTTGGCGGCGGATCGGCGGATGCCGCTGCCATGCTGACGGCGCTCAATGAATACTGGGAGCTGGGCTGGCCCGCAGCCAGACTGGCGGGACTGGCACGGGAACTGGGTGCAGACGTTCCCGCTTGCCTGAGCGAAAAGGCGGTGATCGCGCGGGGCATCGGCGATGAACTCTCGCCAGCGCCTGAGATGCCGCAATTCTCGCTGCTGCTCGCCAACCCGCGCGTGCCGACCGCGACGCCGGATGTTTTCAGGGTGTTTGCCAAAGCCAATGCGATAATCACGCCGCGTGCGCTTCCGCCCTTGCCCAGGGGCTGGGCCACGGTTGATGCGCTGGCGGCGGATCTGTCGGTGCGCGGCAACGATCTCTTGCCCGCCGCACTTGCTGTCACTCCCGCTATCAGCGCGGTGCTGGAAGCGCTGCAATCGATCTGGAATGTACCCTATGCGGGATTGTCGGGCAGCGGTGCGACCTGTTTTGCCATCCTGCCGAATGATGAGGCGGCGGCGGAAGCCGGTGAACGGCTCCACCACGACCATCCCGGCTGGTGGTTCTGGTGGCCTGGCAAGATCATGGGCTGACAACGAAAAACCCCGCGGGGGGAGGAACCGCGGGGCACTTTTCGGTCTGACCGGGAGGAGAAATCAGGCCGAGATTCGCTGTTCGCCTTCAACCGGCTCGCGCAGCACGTAGCCACGGCCCCAGACGGTTTCGATGTAGTTCTTGCCATCGGAGGCATTCGCCAGCTTCTTGCGCAGCTTGCAGATGAACACGTCGATGATCTTGAGCTCGGGCTCGTCCATGCCGCCATAGAGGTGGTTGAGGAACATTTCCTTGGTGAGCGTGGTGCCACGGCGGAGCGAGAGAAGCTCCAGCATCTGGTATTCCTTGCCCGTGAGGTGGACGCGCTCGCCGCCGACTTCGACTGTCTTCTGGTCGAGGTTGACCAGCAGGTCACCGGTGGCGATGACCGACTGGGCATGGCCCTTGGAACGGCGCACGATGGCGTGGATGCGGGCGACCAGTTCGTCCTTGTGGAACGGCTTGGTGAGGTAGTCATCGGCACCAAAGCCGAGGCCCTTCACCTTGTCCTCGATGCCGGCCATGCCGGAGAGGATGAGGATCGGTGTCTTCACCTTCGATACCCGAAGGCTGCGGAGCACCTCGTAACCCG
>JANNFV010000299.1:0-2015 GCA_031380285.1 Hyphomicrobiales bacterium
CATGCTTTCGACCATGATCTCTCGGCATGCTCGCGATGAGGACCGCTCAGACAAACCTGTGAATGGCTTGTCGTCAAATGAAAAAGGCCCCGGAAAGGGGCCTTCGTCAGGTTTGGTGAGACAGCGTCAGTGGGCGTGGGCGGCAGTGCCCTTGCCCTTCACGTCGGCCCAAACCTTTTTCTTGGTGAAATACAGCAAGCCCGCGAACACGATGAGGAAGACCATGACCCGGAAGCCGATCTGCTTGCGCTGCTCCAGATGCGGTTCGGCAGCCCACATCATGAAGGCCGTCACGTCCTTGGCGTATTGCTCTTTTGTGGCGGGCGAACCGTCGGTGTACTCGACCTGGCCATCGGCCAGCGGGGCCGTCATGGCGATCTTTTGGCCTGGCATGTACTTGTTGTAATGCAAGCCATCCTCGACCTTGATCGGAGGCTTCTCGCCCTCGTTGAGATAGCCCTCGGCCAGAAGTGCATAGATATAATCGACGCCCGCCTCCTGGTAGGTGAAGCCTGGCAGCGCATCGATCACGAAGCCGGGAAAGCCGACGCGGTAGGTGCGCGCCTTGGCCAGCACCGAGAAATCGGGGGGCAAGGCACCGCCGTTGGCGATACGGGCCGTCTCGAGATTGGGGAATGGCGAGGGGAAACGGTCTGACGGACGCGCGGGACGCTCGAACATATCGCCCTTGTCGTTGGGGCCATCCTTGACCTGGATCGGCCATTTCGCCGCCAGTTCCTTCACCTGCTCGGCCTTGAATTCCGGACCGCCCTTTTCCGACAGGTTGCGGAAGGCCACGCGGTTCATCGTGTGGCAGGCCGCGCAAACGTTCTGGTAAACCATGAAGCAGCGTTGCAACTGGTTGTTGTCGTAATGGCCGAACATGCCCGCAAATGTCCATTTCTGGCGATGCGGCGTGGCGGCATCGCCAGCAGCCATGGCGGGCAGTGCGACGAGGCCCAATGCGAGCCCTGCTGAGCCAAGTGTAAGACCTGCTGCTCTAAGTGTAAGACCTGCGGCCTGGAAGAAGCTTTTCATCGATATGTTCCTTGAGCGCACGTCAGTCTCAGCCCTTGGTCTCTGGCGAGGCGGCTGCCCCGAGGGGAAGACCATGCCCGCCGCCCAGCACCGAATCCGCGATGGAAGCTGGCAGGGCGAGCGGCTTCTCGAACAGGCCGAGAAGCGGCAGGATGATCAGGAAATGGGCGAAGTAGTAGATCGTCAGGATCTGGCCGAAGCCCACCATGGTCAGCACGGTGTTGTCACCGAACTTCAACACCGAAGCTCCGGTATCCTGAGAGCCGACCCAGCCGAGCAGCACGGTCACGACCACGAAGACCCCGAAGAAGATGCGGAAGGCCGGGCGGAAGCTGCCGGAGCGGATCTTGGAGGTGTCCAGCCAGGGCAGGAAAGCCAGGATGACCACTGCTGCACCCATGGCCATGACGCCGCCGAGCTTGTCGGGGATCGAGCGCAGGATGGCGTAGAATGGCAGGAAGTACCATTCCGGCACGATGTGTGCGGGTGTCTTCAGCGGATCGGCCATGATGTAGTTGTCGGCGTGTCCCAATTGGTTGGGCTGATAGAACACGAAGAACAGGAAGAAGATGAAGAAGCACACCATGGCGAAGGCATCCTTCACCGTCGCGTAGGGCGTGAAGGGCACGGTGTCCTTGGACAGGCTCTTCACCTCGACGCCGGTCGGGTTGTTCTGTCCCACCACATGCAGCGCCCAGACGTGGAGGATGACCACGCCGAAAATCATGAACGGCAGCAGGTAATGCAGCGAGAAGAAGCGGTTCAATGTCGGGTTGTCGACGGCGT
This sequence comes from Hyphomicrobiales bacterium, assembly GCA_031380285.1. Lineage (GTDB taxonomy): Bacteria > Pseudomonadota > Alphaproteobacteria > Rhizobiales > Beijerinckiaceae > JADCCX01. The sequence continues at coordinate 1,825 of JANNFV010000299.1, forward strand.
ATCCACCCCACAGCCAGGTCACCACGGTTTCTCCCACCAGCGGGATCGCCGAGAACAGGTTGGTGATGACCACTGCGCCCCAGAGTGACATTTGGCCCCAGGGCAGCACATAACCCATGAACGCCGTCGCCATCATCAGCAGGAAGATGACCACGCCGAGGATCCAGAGAATCTCGCGCGGGGCCTTGTAG
>JANNFV010000302.1:0-2074 GCA_031380285.1 Hyphomicrobiales bacterium
GAGCTGAACAACATCCTGTTCTACCCCGTGCAGTACGAGGGCGAGGAGAGCGAGCGCAACGTGTTCTACACCGGTGCCGCTCCCAACCAGCAGGCCATTCCTGCCGTTGACTATCTGATGTCGAAGGACGGTGGCGAGGCCCAGCGCTGGGTTCTGGCCGGCACCGACTATGTCTATCCGCGCACCACGAACAAGATCCTCGAGGCCTATCTCCAGGCCAAGGGCGTGAAGCCCGAGGACATCATGATCAACTACACCCCCTTCGGTCATTCCGACTGGCAGACCATTGTCTCCAACATCAAGACCTTTGGCTCGGCTGGCAAGAAGACCGCCGTCGTGTCGACGATCAACGGTGACGCGAACGTGCCGTTCTACAAGGAATTGGGCAATCAGGGCATCAAGGCAACCGACATTCCCGTCGTGGCCTTCTCGGTGGGCGAGGAAGAGCTCGCCGGTATCGACACCAAGCCTCTCGTCGGCCACCTCGCGGCCTGGAACTATTTCCAGTCGGTCAAGGATCCCGTGAACGACGCCTTCATCAAGGCCTGGAAGGCCTACAAGAAGAACGACAAGGCCGTGACCAACGACCCGATGGAAGCCCATGTCATCGGATTCGACATGTGGGTGAAGGCCGTGACCAAGGCTGGCACCGTTGATGTCGACAAGGTCATCGACACGCTGCCCGGCATCACCGCGCCCAACCTGACGGGCGGTGTCTCGACCATGCTGCCGAACCACCACATCACCAAGCCCGTGCTGATCGGCGAAATTCGCGCCGACGGCCAGATCGATACGGTGTGGAAGACCTCCGGCCTCGTTGCTGGCGATGCCTGGTCGAAGCACCTCGATGGTTCCAAGGATCTGATCGGCGACTGGGTCGAGAAGAAGTGCGGCAACTGGAACACCAAGACCAACAAGTGCGGCTGATGCCGCGCCTGCCCTGACCTTCTGTTGACAACGACCGGCGGCTCCTCAGGCGCCGCCGGTTCTTGTTTGTCCGTTCACGGGCCGGACTGCATCAGCGAAAGCCGCGCCACCTTTCATTCCGGATTTTTTGATGGCTTTCGCCACAGAAGCACCTTTTGCAGCATTCAGACGGGCCATGATGGCTCTGCTGCTGCTTGCGCTGGCGGGCGCTGCCCTGGTCTCGTCCAGTCCTGCCTTTGCCCAGGATATCTCCAAATCGGTCGAGCGCTTCGTCGCTGACAACTTTCAGGATACCGAAACGGCCATCACCGAGATCGTGGCCTCGGGTGCCCCCCATGCCGCTGCGCTGCTGGAAGCGCTTGCGGATCGCCGCCTGCTGGTGACGGGCGACAAGAAGGTGATTTACCGGGACTCCGCAGGCAAGGTTTTCGATGCATCCACCGGCGCGGTGCTGGCGGCGGGAACAGGCGAACCCGTGCGCCTCAACAACCGGCTGCGGCGGGTGGTGGCTGGTGCCATCGGTTCGCTGACGCTGCTGGCACCGGATCCGCGCCGCCGTCTGGAAGCCGCGAATTCCGTCTTCCGCAACCGAGACGCCACGATATTGCCTGTGCTCGATGACGCGATTTCCAAGGAAAGCGACCCCCGTGTGAAGAAGGCTTTCACTGAAGCCCGTGCCGCCATCCTGCTGACATCGAAGGAATCATCCGAAGTCGACAAGGTGCAGGCGGCGCAGGTGATGGCCGGACGGCAGACGGCTGACGGCCTCGCCCTGCTGAAACAGGTTTCCACCGAAGCGACAGGGCCACTGAAGGTGCTGGTCGACCAGGGCATCGGCGACATGGAGCGCCGCCAGCAGATCGTCGAAGGCGCCAAGACCGTGTGGTTCGGCATTTCGCTGGGCTCGGTGCTGCTGCTCGCGGCCATCGGCCTTGCCATCACCTTCGGCGTCATGGGCGTCATCAACATGGCGCATGGCGAGATGGTGATGATCGGTGCCTATGTCACCTTCATGGTGCAGGAGGTGATCCGCACCAGGGCCCCTCACCTCTTCGACTGGTCGCTGCCCATCGCCATTCCCCTCGCCTTCATCGTGGCGGGCCTCGTCGGCATCGCCATCGAGCGCGGTGTGATCCGCTTTCTCTAT
>JANNFV010000319.1:0-3341 GCA_031380285.1 Hyphomicrobiales bacterium
GGTGCATAACTCAAGACTTTTGGACGAGTTCGCCGATTGAAAATGTCACGCTGGGCTTCGCCGCGCGACTGGTTTCAGCAGCGGAACGCGGCAACTCACGCGGTCGCTCCCCAACGTCTCGGCCAAAACCGGATACCGGTACTTCGTGACTCAGACCAGATGATACTTGCAGTCCCAAATCGTGTGACTGCCGCGCTTGTAATCCTGCATGCCCCAGGATCGCATCCCAGTCGCCTAAAGGCGAGGGATTTGCCGATTCCGGAGCAGAGACTTTAAAAAAATAGTAAATATATCATATGATATATTCAAATCATACTTTATAATCTGTATATATTTCAAGGCGTAAAACAGGAGGTCGCACTTGTAACGGGCTTGAGCTGACTTATGTCATTACCTTTAACGGAATATACTCCCGAACCGAAGCTTTTTAGCACGCAAGTTCTATCTCCTGATCTAATTTTAACAATTTCAGGCGTGACTAACTCGATATCATCCAATAAAAAATATATCGTCCAGCCAGGATGCCTCTTTAGATTTTCTTTTGTCAGCGACTTTTGCTCGACAGTTTTACAAGCTATTCCATCTTTTCCTGATCTTACAAAAATAATAGAACTATTTCTATTCGCGTGTATTTGCGTAAGTCCATCACCTTCTTTCCTTCCTAAAAACTCGCAGCCTGGATGATTCGGTTCAACCACGAACCCCCAAAACGGTGAAAGTCGCTGCGAGGTCTTTAGTCGCGGTTGGTTCTGCGCCTCGGCGGGCACGAATGCACAGATGAGCAGCCAAAAAACAACGTTAATTTTTAAAATGCCATTTTGAACATCCAACATATTGACCTCGGTTCTGGACAGCCGACGATGCAAGAAGATCACTTGGCTGTCAAATTCAGTGCAACTGTAACGCATCGTGAAAAGTTGAACTCTCTTGGTGCAAGCATGGTCATCGAATAAGGTATCCCCTTGACGATCTGGTTCAGTAACGACTTTCTGTTGGTTCCTAGCCCTAAGAATTTGGAGCACAATTCAAGATTTTTGCACGCCCTTGGCGCATAGCTGCCTGGAGCTAAATAGGTTTTTCAAATGCCGCTTTACACGTATGTCACAACCTACCGGGGCGCGAGCTATGTGTCTCAAGCATGTTGCAGCAACCCCCACGGTTTTGGCGATTGGATAATCGACAAACCACGAAGCGCATTGCCCGAATTGAATGTGTCTGCCTTGGGCGCAAGTGTGCTCTACGGGCCTATGGATGCTGTCCCAAATAAGAAAAACCTTTGGAGAAAAGCGGTGATGGTCGATAGAAGCGAGTTGGTTGTGATCGCAGTCCAAACTGTCGAGTGAAACGTGCATAAATCAAGAATTATGAACCAAAACCAAACTGCTGAACTGGCTGCACTACTCCAGTGCATAATTCCGGTGCGCTACTGGCCTTGAAGACCCAAAATCCCCAACAATACCTGCATATCCTCCGGCAGCACACTCTCGAACCGCATCACTTCCCCCGTGCCGGGATGCTCAAACCCCAGCACCGCCGCATGCAGCGCCTGCCGGCCCAGCGCCTTCAGCGCCGCCTGCGCCTCCGGCGCGAGATGGTTCGCCTTAGTCTTGAAGCCGCCGCCATAGAGATCATCGCCCAGCAGCGGATGGCCGATGGAGGTCATGTGCACGCGGATCTGGTGGGTGCGGCCTGTCTCCAGCCGGCAGGTCACGCGGCTGACCAGCGGGCGGCCGTCGATGCCCTCGAAGGTCTCTTCCACCTCGAAATGCGTGATCGCCGTGCGGCCCTTGCCTTCCGGGGCCACGGCCATCTTTTCGCGTGCCACCGGGCTGCGGTCGATCTGCGTGCGGATCTCGCCGTTGTGGCGGTTCGGCCTGCCCCAGACCAGCGCGATATAGGCGCGCTCCAGCGGTCCCGTGCGGCCATGATCGGCGAATTGGGCTGACAGCGCCTGATGCGTGCGGTCGTTTTTCGCCACCACCAAAAGCCCGGATGTGTCCTTGTCCAGCCGGTGCACGATGCCGGGCCTTTTGACGCCGCCGATGCCCGACAGGCTCTCGCCGCAATGGGCGATCAGCGCGTTGACGAGCGTGCCCGTCTCGTGGCCTCCGGCGGGATGCACCACGAGGCCTGCAGGCTTGTCGATGACGATCAGGTCATCGTCCTCATGCACCACGGTGAGCGGGATCGCCTCGCCGCGCGGCACCGGATCGACCGCCTCAGGCCGGATCAGGTCGATGATGTCGCCCGCCGCCAGCTTGCGCGACATGGTGTCCTCGGGCTTGCCGTTGACGCTGATATGGCCGTCCTCGGCGATGGCCTGGATGCGCGTGCGGGAAAGATCAGGCGCAAGCTTCGCCAGCGTCTTGTCGAGGCGTTCGCCTGCGGTTTCGGGCGTGATGGTGAAGGTTTCGGGCATGCCTGGTCCTTGTCCTTCCCCCTTTGGGGGAAGGTGTCATGCGGAACGCATGACGGATGAGGGAGAATCCCTGATCGTCGTGTTTCTCCCTCATCCGTCATGCTTCGCATGACAACTTCTCCCTCGGGAGAAGGGAGATTGGCAGCCTCTTCCCCCACACACCCACAAAACGCAACTGAAACATGGAAAATTTAACCGAAGCAGCTTATCACCACCCCATGTTCAAGCGCCTTTACGACTGGACCCTGTCGCTCGCCGCCCGCCCCTCCGCGCCCTATGCGCTGGGGGCCGTGTCCTTCGCGGAAAGCTCGTTCTTTCCCATCCCGCCCGATGTGGTGCTGGCACCGATGGTGCTGGCGCAGCCGAAGAAAGCCTATCACTACGCGGCGATATGCACGATTGCGTCGGTTGTCGGCGGTCTCGCGGGCTATGCCATCGGGGTGTATTTCTGGGACACCATCGGCCAGTGGCTGATCAGCCTCTATGGCGGCAAGGACAAGATCGACAGCTTGCTGGCGCTCTACCGCGAATACGGCGCGCTGCTGATCCTGATCAAGGGATTGACGCCGATCCCCTACAAGTTCGTGACCATCGCCAGCGGCATCGCGGGCTATGACCTGTTCTGGTTCGTGGTGCTGTCGATCATCACCAGGGGCGCGCGCTTCTTCGGCGTGGCGGCGCTGCTCACGCATTTCGGCGGCCCCATCAAGGCCATGATGGACAAGCATGGCGGCTTGATCATGGGGGTGCTGCTGGTGTCGATTGTTGGCGGATTTTTTGCAATCAAATGGCTGCTGTGATCAGGTGAAGCCATAATGATGGCATCAGCGTTGTGCGTCCTTCGAGGCTCCGCTTCGCTGCGCACCTCAGGATGAGGGGCGTTGAGTTGTGCAATTCTCGAACATCCTCATCCTGAGGTGCG
>JANNFV010000362.1:0-1711 GCA_031380285.1 Hyphomicrobiales bacterium
GGCTGCCACCGTGACGCCGCCGCCCCAGCAGGCATGGCGGTCATCGCCGAGCCGGTCCACCACCAGGATATCACCGGGCCGGAGCAGACCGAGCGCATGGTGCAGCAGCGTCGAATCCGGTCCGGGGATTGCCAGCGTCACGGCGGTGCCTGCCACGCGCTTGTGGCGCAGCAGCGGCTGGATCGCGCGGTCCATGAAGCCCCAGTGGCGCGAATGCCCGACGGTCGCAGTCTCGACCCTGAGGAGCTTCGCCACCTGCTCCGGCGCGATCTGCGCTGGCATGGGATTGATCCTGTAATCCGCCATTATCGCCTCCGTCAGACTTCGCATATCCTATCTGCAGGGTTGCAGAGATGATGTGTTCCCGCAAGGCGATGTGTCACATTGAGGGCGGCGCTAGATGGACAACACCATTTGATATCCGCCGTCATCCTGTAGAGTGGTGCGATGGATTCGCCTGCTCTCATTCAACCCCCTTCAGGCGCTGCACGCAGGAAGCGCAAGGCTGCCCTCGTGTCGACGGAGCAGGGCGAAGTGACGTTGCAACCGCTCCCGCGCTGGATCACCACGCCGGAGCCCGGTCCGTCAGGCGCGGCTTTCGCGGCGGGTGCTGCACTGTCCTTGCTCGACCAGGTCGTCCGTGCCGATGCGCTATGGCTTGGATGCCTGCGGATGCGCCAGGCGCTGAAGGCGACGGTGGTGGCGGCGCGGATGCTGCGGCTGAATGCCGATGAGGCTGCGGTGCGCGATGCCCTCCATCTCACCCGACCCGGTGATGATGCCGGACCTGCCGGGCGGTTGCACGCTCTGCTGCGTCAACTTGCATCGAGGCCGGTCCGGCTGGGGGAGGAGACGCTTGGCCTTTTGGCCGCCGAAACCGAGGGCGCCGCAGCGGCAGGCGAGCTGCAGGCGTTGCTGCAGGCTGATCTTGCGCTGGCGCAGCGGCTGGGCTGGGCGAGGCCGCTGCTCCTGCACATCACGGCGATCCTTGATCCAGCGTTCAGACAGGGGGCGTCTGGCGTTCGTCCCAGGCCTGGCGATGCATTCTGGCCTGACGTGCAGCACGCCGTTGTTGGCCGCGCGGCGATGGCGGCTCATGCGCAGGCCGTCGACATGCAGCGCAAGGCCAGGGCGCTGGCCATCGCCGCAGCCGGGCTGCGCACCCGCGACCAGGGCATGGGCGTGGTGCAGGTCATGGCGGATGACTCGGTTGCGCCCTGGCGCATGGCGGGTCGAACAGGCGCAAGCGCCAAGGGCCTGGGGTCAGACAGGGCCGCGCGCCGTTTCTGCGAGACGCTGGCTGGTCTTGGGGTGCTGCGCCAGCTCACGCCCCGATCAACCTTCCGGCTCTACGGGCTTTGACCATGGCAAAGCCTCCCTTTCCTGCCTTTGACGCGGCGCTCGTCGACCTGCCGCCTGACCTGCGCTGGCGCGAATGGATGGGGCGTGTCGAAGCGGCGATCTTTGCCTCGACCGAGCCGGTGCCGCGCGAGGCGCTGGCGGCGCTCGTTGGTCCAGACTGTGTCCTTGATGATCTGATCGCCAATATCCAGGACGAATTGAAGGCGCGGCCCTATGAACTGGTGTTCGTGGCCGGTGGCTGGCAGCACCGCACGCGGCCCCGCTTTGCGGCGGCGGTCCGCGCAGCGGCCAAGCTGCGTGAACCCGGCGCTCCGGAACTGTCGCGCCTGGAAAGCCTGGTCCTGACGGC
>JANNFV010000178.1:0-7646 GCA_031380285.1 Hyphomicrobiales bacterium
AGCACCTGGCCGGCTTTCACGCGATCACCCTCCTCGACCAGGATTTCCGTGATGGCGTAGCCTTCGATCTGCACCGCGACGAGGATTTCCTCGCGAGCAACCAGCGTGCCCGTCACGATCACGCTGTCGGTGATCGGCTGCCGTGACACCGTGGTCACCGTGACAGAAGGTGCAGCCCGCGTCGCGGAGGTTTCGGCTGCGCTCACGGAAAGCGAGCTTGCGAGAAGAGCGGAACCTGCCGCGAGGAATGCGCTGAGAATGAGGGGGGTACGGTGCAAGATCATGGGACCTCTGGAGGGGAACTTTGTGGCACGCCAATGGCGTTCAGAACGATTGGATAGATCAGGCGAAAGGCTGCCTCGGCGTTGAAGTCGGGGGCGCTCGCACGTTGGCGGAACAGACCATCGCCCAGGATCATCATCAAAGACGCCACCTGGTCGGGAGGGGTCGGCGAACTCATCCCCTCAAGCCTGCGCCACTGCGCCACGAAGGCCGTCATGATGCCATGCACCTCGTGGTCCATGGCGCGGCAGATCGCGCCGATGCGCGGATTGCGTGCGCTTTCCGCCCAGAGTTCCATCATGAGCACGGCTTTCTCGACCGGGGTCTCGACCAGATGCAACCGCCCGAGCGCCTCGAACGCTGAGCGGGGATCAGTTGCCGCGGTGATCACCGTGATGTCGCACATGAAACGCTCGCGGTCGCGCTCGGCCAGACCGGCCACCAGGTCATCCTTCGAACTGAAATAGCGATAGAGATTGCCTGGACTCATCGCGCATTCCGCCGCGACATCCTGCATGGTGCTCTTGTGGAAACCGTGGCGGGCAAAGCAACGCTCCGCCGCATCAAGAATGCGGTTCTTGCGATCCTGAGGTGGGGCTGGGAGGGCGGTTGCGGCCAGCATATGAGACTTTTCTCGAACGAGAATGAACGATCATTCTCAATGAGAATAACCATTCATTCTCAGTTTGTCCAGAGCATGGAACTGGTTCGGTTGGAACCCTTGCAGTCTTGATTCTCAGGCGACAAGCCGCTCCGCCGCCTGCAGGTCCACTGAGACAAGCTGGCTGATGCCGCGCTCGGCCATGGTCACGCCGAAGAGACGATCCATCCGCGCCATGGTGATGGGGTTGTGGGTGATGATGATGAAGCGCGTCTCGGTGCTGCCCACCATGTCATCGAGCAGGGCGCAGAGCCGCTCCACGTTGTGATCGTCGAGCGGCGCGTCAATCTCGTCGAGCACGCAGATCGGCGAGGGGTTTGTCAGGAACACGGCAAAGATGAGCGCCGTCGCCGTCAGCGCCTGTTCGCCACCCGACAGAAGGGTCAGCACGGTTGGCTTCTTGCCCGGCGGCTTCGCCAGGATTTCGAGGCCCGCTTCCAGCGGATCATCGCTTTCGATCAGTTGCAGCTCCGCATCGCCGCCACCAAACAGCGTTGCGAAGAGCCGCTTGAAATGGCCGTTCACAATCTCGAATGAGGCCAGCAACCGCTCGCGCCCCTCGGAATTGAGGGACTGGATGCCACGCCGCAGTTTCCGGATGGCTCCGTCGAGATCTTCGCGCTCCGCCGTCAACTCGTCGCGGCGCTGCTCCGCCTCCTGCAATTCCTCATCGGCACGCAGGTTCACGGCACCCAGGCGCTCGCGCTCGCGCTTCAGGTTCTGCAATCTTTCCTCGGTCTGGCGCAGCGGCGGCAAGTCCTGGCCCGGCGTCAATCCGGCAAGGTCCGCAAGGGCTGACGGAGCCACTTCAAGCGTTTCCTCGACAGCCTTTTCAACCTCGGCCACGCGGGCCCTGCCTGCCTCGACCAGCGTTTCGGAGCGGGCGCGGGCTTCGCGTGCAGTTGACAGGTCCTGCAGCATGGCACGCGCTGCCTTGTCCGTATCCGCCAGCGTGGTTTCGGCCAGGGCGCGCTTGTCGGCGGCATCCTTCCGGGCGCTCTCTGCCCGGTCGATCTCGTGGATGATCGCCCTGCGGCGCACGATGAAATCATCGGGCGCGGCCTCGAGCTGCTTTTGCTCATCCTGCACGGCAGCGGTGCGCCCCGCCAGTTCCTCGGCGAGCTGCGTCGCGCGCGCCTTGCGCTCCGACCATGCCCTGATCTCGTTCTGCACAGTTTGCCGCCGTGCATTGCGCAGCTCGACCTCGCGGTCGATGGTCTGCAAGGCGGCGCGGGCTTCCGCCGCATCGGTCCGCCTTTGCGCCAGTGCGGTCCGCTGGTCGCCGACGATGGTGGCGAGTTCCGCATCTGGCCGGAAGCCCGCAAACGCCTGCTCGGCTGCCAGCCGCGTGACGGTGGCTTCGTCGAGATTGAGGGCAAGGCGCTTGCGGTTATCGGTCAGCGCCTGCAGGCGTGCGGCACGTTCGGCATCCTTCCGCTCTGCCGCGGCCAGCACATCGCGGGCTTGATCCGCATCCTGGCGAAACTGGCGCACGCCATTGCGCGTGTCCTGCTCGGCGGCGGAAGTCAGCCGAACCTCCTGGCTCAGGCGTTCCGCTTCGCTCCGGCGGCTTGCCAGCAATTCCTGTGCGGCGATGGCCGCCGTTTCCAACTCGCCCAGACGATTCTTCTCGGCCAACCGCCTGGCGGCGGGCGAAGGCGCTTCGGCAGCCGATGTAAAGCCATCCCAGCGCCAGACGTCCCCCTCGCGCGATACCAGGCGTTGGCCGGGCTTCAACAGCCGTCGCAGCGCCGCACCCTCGGCCCGGTGGACCACGCCGATCTGCGCCAGGCGCATCGCAAGAGCGGCGGGTGCCTTGACATGGTTGGACAGTGGCTCCGCCTGTGGCGGAAGCGGTGGCTCACCCACCTGTCCTGCAACCATGGCCCAGTGCGCAGGCGCGGTGGGGTTGGACGATGCATCAAGATCATCGCCCATCGCGGCACCCAGCGCGATCTCGTAGCCCTTGCCGACGCTGATCTCGTCCAGAACCGGTGGCCAGAGGTCGCCACCCGCGCCCTCCAGCAGTTTCCTCAGCGTGCGGATTTCGGTTTCGAGGCGCTGGTGGTTGCGCTCGGCCTCAGCGAGTGCCGGGCGTGCCTTGAGCTCCGCGTCTCGTGCCGTCGCCAGCCGCGCTTCGGCACCGTGAGCCGCCGTTTCGGCAGCAGCGAGTGCGGTGGACGCATCGGCAAAGCGCTTGCGCAACGCCACCAGATCGACACCGCCAGCAACCTCGCCGATGGCCCCGATCTCGCGATCTGCCTGTGCGAGTTGCGCCTCAGCCCTTGCCAGCCGCTCGGACGCTTCGCGCAGCGCCCGCTCGGAAGCACCCCTGCGCGCCGTCAGCTCGGCCAGGGCATTCTGCGTGTCGCTCAAGGCCTGTTCGGCCTTGGCAAGGTCGGTCTCGACATGCGCCAGATGCTGGGCGGCTGCCGGCCTGCCACCGGCATCGCCCGTGGCCTGGGCCGCAAGCCGTGCATCTTCTTCGGAGAGCGCCGTCAGCGAGCGGTCTGCGTCCTCTATGGTCTGCTGGCCACGCTCGCGGTCCCGCTCCAGCTCCTTCAGGCGCTCCGAGAGTTCGTGGGAACGTGTCCTGGCCCGGCGCTCCTCCTCGTCGATCTGCTCCCGCGCGATCTGCAAGCGCTGCAAGGCCGCCGCACGACGGGCCTCCTCCTCACGCAGAGGCTGGATGCCATGCTCGGCCACGGCATGGGCGCGGGCCGCTTCACCCTGCAGGCGCGTGCGCTCCGCCACGGCCCTTGTGTCGGCGTCGAACTGGCGCTCGGCGGCCTGCACCTGCGTCTTGGCATCAAGGATGGCAAGGTGCAGCAACAGCGCTTCCGCCCGGCGGATATGCCCCGCGATATCGCGATAGCGCACGGCCTGCCTGGCCTGTTTGCCCAGGCTTTCGACTTGCTCGTGCAGATGGCGCAGCACGTCCTCGATCCGGACGAGATTGTCTTCCGTCGCCTTCAGGCGCAACTCTGCCTCGTGCCGCCGCGAATACAGCCCGGCGATGCCAGCAGCATCCTCCAGGATGCGCCGTCGCGCCTGTGGCTTGGCGGAAATGATCTCGCCGATCTGCCCCTGCCGCACCATGGCGGGCGAGCGCGCGCCGGTCGCGGCATCCGCGAACAGCAGTTGCACATCCCGCGCCCGGGCCTCACGGGAATTGATGCGATAGGTCGAGCCGTCCTCGCTCGATCCGCCGGGAAATCTCCAGCTTGTCGGCATCGTTGAACCCGGCCGGCGCGGTGCGGCTGCCATTGTCGACGACGAGCGAAACTTCGGCCATGTTCCGGGCAGGCCTGCCGCCGGAGCCGTTGAAGATGACGTCGTCCATGGCGGAGGCGCGCATCGACTTGAATGATGTCTCGCCCATCACCCAGCGCATGGCTTCCACGAGATTGGATTTGCCACAGCCGTTCGGCCCCACGATCCCGGTGAGGCCGGGTTCGATCATGAACTCCGTCGGATCGACGAAGGTCTTGAAGCCAACGATGCGAAGCTTTTCGAACTTCATGGTGTTTCGGCCGGATCTTCCCTCATGTGGGCTGATCCGGCGGATCAACCCTCAGGTCTTGAGCAAGGGCTCGATGATGGTCTCGAGATCCTTGGGTGAAAGTGCGCCCTTCACCTTGCGGCCATTGAAGAAGAAGGTCGGAGTCGAATCGACCTTGAACTTCTCAGTCCCGCGCTGGCGCACCACATTCACGCCGTCATAGATTGACTGGTTTTTCAAGCACGCCTCGAAGGATTCCTGTGTGAAACCGGCCTGTTTCACCAAGCCGAGCAAGGCATCCACCGGCTTGTCGGTGCGGGTCCAGGCGGGCTGCTGCGCAAACAGCAGGTCCACCATCGGGTAGTATTTTCCCTCGCCTGCGCAATGCGCCAACATAAAGCCCGCAGCAGCCAGCGGATCGAGTGGAAAATCCCGGAGAATGTAGCGCACCTTGCCGGTGTCGATGTACTTCTCCTTCAGCACCTTGAAGCCGTCGGCATGGAAGGCCGCGCAATGCCCGCAGGTCAGCGACGCGTATTCATAGCAGGTCACGGGTGCGAGTGCGTTGCCCAGCACCTTGTCTCCCAGCGGCCCTGCCTCGGCGAGCTCGGCCGCCGTGTAGGTTTCGCCCGTAGCCTGCGCGAAGGCGGGCAATGCGCCGGAGATGCCTAATCCGGAAAGGCCAAGCAATGTCCCGGCTTCCAGCAGTGTGCGTCGGGTGATGAGCGTCATTGGTTTTTCCCGGGTTCGGCGACGAAAGCCGCACTGTGTTCCTGATATGGCATAGGCTAACCCGTGGTGAAAATGTGGCAAGCCTTCGCAGGGCGTCACAATCAACAAAAGCGTGATCATGCGCCTGCTTCAACACAACAAAAAACCCGGGCATGCCCGGGTTTCCAGAGAAGTGACCGATCCGATGGACCTTACTTGGTGCCGCCAAGGTTCAGCGCACCGAAGCGGTTGTTGAACTTCGACAGGCGACCGCCACGGTCCATCAGCTGCTGCGTGCCACCGGTCCAGGCGGGGTGCGACGACGGATCGATATCGAGCGCCAGCTTGTCGCCTTCCTTGCCGTAGGTCGAGCGGGTCAGGTACTCGGTGCCCGATGGCAGGACGAGGGTGATGAAGTGATAGTCGGGGTGGATGTCGGCTTTCATGGCGCAAAACTCCTCACGCCTCAGGCGCGGTCATCGGTCGATACAAATTCGAAGGCGTCGCCTTACAACAAGCCGTGCGGCAGCACAAGATCATTGGAGCAAACCTTGAAAGGTTCGCCACGGGTCGCAGGCCGGACATCACCCCAGGTCAGGCAGGCCCCCTTGCGCCTTGATCCGTTCGCGCATGGCGTCCGGCATGCGCAGTGCCTTGCGCCGTGTGAGGTCGAACAGGGCGCAGATGCTTTCACCCGTCGCGATCACCTTGCCGGAAAGGGTGATATCCTGGCCAAACGTCATCGAACTTCCGCCCAGCCGGACGATGCGCGTGGCGATGCTTGCGGTGCCAGGGTAGCGCCCTTCAGCCTTGAAATCCACGGTCAGCTTCACGATCACGAAGCCCGCATCTTGTGGTGTGACATCAGCGAGGATGCGGGAGACATAGGCCACACGACCAGCCTCGAACAACGTGGAATACACCGCATTGTTGAGATGGCCGAGCGCATCCATATCCGCATAGCGCAGCGTGACTTCGGTGGTCTCGGCCTCGCCAGGCATCGCAGTCATGTCCCGTTGTCCTTCCGCTGTCCCTAGGCGGTGATGGGCTTGCCGTCCTGCCTGATGCTGTTGCCGGTACCATAGCCCATGATCAGCCTGCGCATCGGCATCTCGAACAGCCGGTAGCACAGCAGGGCGACCGTAAGCGAGACCGCGAAGGACAAAACTGCGGCCAACCACATCGGCAGCAGGGTGGTGCCCAGCAGCTTGCCGACAACCGCGAAGATGCCGACCTTGATGGGCATATGCCACATATAGAGTGAATAGGAGGCGTCGCCGAGATGCACGAAGCGATCGCCCTGCATCCGGCTTTTCGCGCCGTGCTGTTCGGCGGCTGCGGCCAGCAGTACCAACAGGGCAAAGCAGGCCAGCGCCCATTCGTCCCGCGCATTCAGGTGCATCGGCACCAGCGCCAGCAGGAAGGCGCCATGCGCCCACCAGATCGAGGGGGCGAAGTCCTTCCAGCGCGTCGTCAGCAGATGCGCGATCAGCACGCCGGTGAAAAAGGTCGGCACGGCGCGCAAGGCGCCCATGTCGAACCAGGTCAGCGTCCAGTCCCTGAGGCCGAGATGATCACGGATCATGACAGTCACGACGACATATCCCACCACCAGCGCCGCATTGGCCAAGGCGGGCAGCCGCGTGATCAGCAGGGCAAACAGCGGGAACAGGGCATAGACGAACATTTCAGCCGAGATCGACCAGGACGGAATGTTGAACGAGCCATAGCTGGTGACGCCAAGGCTGTGGGTCAGCGTGAGATTGGCAAGGATGGCCGTGGTCGAGAACACCTCGGGGTTGGTGCCCGGCTGCAATTGCCCGGTGCCGATGACCATGCTGCCCGCGATTCCCACCATCAGCGTCAGCAGATGCAGTGGATAGAGCCGGGCAAAGCGCCGTGCCATGAAGCGGCTATAGCCCGCTGTGTCCTGCACTTTGCCCAGATAGGCCCTGGCGATAACGAAGCCGGACAGCACGAAGAAGAAATCCACCATGAGGCGGATGTTCTCGAACAGCGGGGACAGCGTCGCCAGGCCGAGAATATTGGCCTTGTTGAAATGATAGACGCAGATCAGGCTTGCCGCGATGAAGCGGTAGCTGTCCAGCACGCGATAGCGTCCGTCAAATGCCTTGGTTCCTGCCTGAAACATGGCGAAAGGTCTCCGTCTGTGCCATCATGCGACAGAACAGGCGGCGAGAGTCGGGTTGCTTTAACTCTTGGTTAAGCCAAAGGGTTAAGCCCCACGCTGGACAGGGCTGCTGCTGCCGTTATGGTCCGGACATTCAGCCTCTGCAAAGGATTCCCGGCCATGGCCCAAGGCACGACCTACACGACCATCATCGTCGAAACCCACGGCCCCGTCGGCGTGATCAAGCTGAACCGACCCGAAGCGCTCAACGCGCTCAACGCCAGGCTGATCAGCGAAGTGAACAAGGCCATGGATGGGTTCGAGAAGGACAAGGCCATCGGCTGCATGGTGCTGACCGG
>JANNFV010000437.1:0-6830 GCA_031380285.1 Hyphomicrobiales bacterium
TCGCTGGCGATTGCCGTTGGGGCGACGCATTTCAAGGCCTTCCTGGCTGGCGCCAAGGCCATGGATGATCACTTCCTGAAAGCTGCGCCGGCGAAGAATCTGCCGGTGATGCTGGCGCTGCTCGGCATCTGGAACCGCAACGCGCTCGGCTTCGCGGCCCACGCAGTCTTGCCCTATGAGCAACGTCTGTCGCGCTTTCCCGCCTATCTGCAGCAGCTCGACATGGAATCGAACGGCAAGAGCGTGACGCTCTCGGGCAAGCCAGTCAGCAGGGCGACGGGTCCGCTGGTCTTCGGCGAACCCGGCACCAACGGGCAGCACGCCTTCTACCAGCTCATCCACCAGGGCACCGACGTGATCCCTTGCGATTTCCTGATCGGCGCGCAAGGCCACGAGCCGGACCTTGCCCACCAGCACAAGCTCCTCATCGCCAATTGCCTGGCGCAGACCGAAGCGCTGATGAAGGGCCGCACGCTGGCCGAGGCCACGGCGCAGTTGCAGGCGCAGGGCCTGTCAGCGGCAGAGGTGAAACGCCTCGCACCCCACAAGGTGTTCCCCGGAAACCGCCCGACCAACACGATCTTCTATACCAAGCTTGACCCCGCCACCCTGGGCAGCCTGATCGCGCTCTACGAGCACAAGGTCTTCGTGCAGGGCGCGATCTGGGGTATCAACTCCTACGACCAATGGGGCGTGGAACTGGGCAAGGAGCTTGCCAGCAGCCTGCAACCCATGGTCGAAGGACGGGAGAAAACCGTGGGGCGCGATTCCTCGACGGCGGGCCTGATCAAGGCCCTCACCAGACTATCGGCATAGGGATTCAGGCAATGGCGGAAGAGAAACTGAAGGACCACATCATCGAGCGCACCCTCGAGCGATTTCTCTTTGCCAGCCGCTGGCTGCTCGTTCCGTTCTTCGTGGCGCTGGTCGTGGCGCTCGTTGTCTTGATGGTCAAGGCGCTGCAAGAGCTCTGGCATTTCATCACCCACGCCATCGTGGCCACCGAGAGCGACGTGATCCTCGGCGTCCTGGCATTGATTGATCTGACCCTGACCGGATCGCTCATCTTGATCGTGATCTTCTCGGGCTACGAGAACTTCGTCTCGAAAATCCAGCATTCCGACCATGAGGACTGGCCGGAATGGATGAGCAAGATCGACTTCTCGGGTCTCAAGTTGAAGCTCCTGTCATCCATTGTCGCGATCTCCGCGATTCAGGTACTCAAGGCCTTCATGAACCTGAAGAACATCAGCGACCGCGATCTCATGTGGTATGTCGGCATCCACATGATGTTCGTCCTCTCCGGCGTCTTCATGGCATGGACTGACAAGATCAGCGGCGAAAGCAAGAGCAGCAAGGAAGCGCCCAAGAAGAAGGACGCCTACGAGACCGGCGGAACAGCCTGATCCGGCTGCCGCTCAGCCGTCACTGCAAATCTTTTTCAAGGCACGCCATTCCTCATCGTTCAGCAGGGGCGTCCTCGCGCCCGAGGGAGCGCGCGCATTGATCGCGGCGATGCGGTCATCCGTTACCGGATGGCTCAAGACCAGTTCCAGCTGCCGTTCGCCCGGCGAACTGGCGACGCGCCTGAGGAAGCTGCCCAACGCCTTCACGTCACCGCCAGCCTTGGTCATGACATCGATGGCGAAATCGTCGGCCTGCGCCTCGTTCTCGCGGGAATAGCGGCTGCCCAGCAGGAACTTCGTGCCGATCACCAGGGCACCGGCACCCGTGAAATCGCCCAGCAGCGTCCCCACCAGAAACGACACACCACCGGCATGGATGATGCCGCGCATCGCATCGCGGTGGGCCACATGGCCCATCTCATGGGCGAGAACACCGGCCACCTCATCAGGCCCCTGCGCCCGTTCGATCAAGGCGCGCATGAACACGATCTTGCCGCCCGGCAGCGTGAAGGCATTCTGCACGGAGGAATCCAGCACCTTGACATCGAGAGCACCGGGCAGTGCAGCATGGCGCACCAGCCGTTCGACCATGGTGTCCAGCGCCCGCTTGCCCGGTCCATTGCCCTGCGCCGCACAGACCTTGGCGGCATCGCCCGAGAGCTGTCGCAGCACTTCGCCTTCCACCGCCTTGCCGAGCGCCACCTCGGTGCTCCAGGGCACGAGCGGTGCCAGGCGCGTGGCCAGCGCGGGGATGCCATAGAACACCACCGCCGCCAGCGAGACCACGGCGGCCAGCGACCAGCCGATGATCTTCAGGCGAAACCGGCTGCGCTCCTGTGTTGTGCCGCCCAGTGAGCGGCAGCGCCCCTTCAGCGCTGCGGCCAGATCGGCATCGTTGATTTCCAGCACCTCGCCGGTATGCGTGCCGCTTTCCTCACGGTGGAAGCGCAGCGGCAGCGCCCCGTCATCCTCCAGCCGCACAGCGCCATAATCCCAGTTGAAATATGGCCCGCCATCGATGGACAACTGGATGCCCTTGCCGACAAGCACCACCTGGGCATGGCGCGCCACGGGGCGCAGGCCGTCGTAATAGACCGCTGAGCCCTGCATCACACGCCTCCAAAATCGAGCGCGTCAGCGAGGCCCTCGCCGGTCGCGGCTTCAGGTGCCACGCCGCCGCCAAGGATATCATCGACGTCGCCCAGGTTGGCGATGTCCAGCGTCGATACCGCGTGCCGCCAGAAACCCTGGCTGAAGACAAGCTCCTTCAGCGCCGCGAAGACCGTGAATCCGCCGAGATACAGCACGACCGGCAGAACCAGGGCACCAATCGGTGGCGTCCCCTTGCGGATCGAGAAGAAAAGAGCCGGAGCCAGGAGAGCGAGTACGATCAGAACGGCCAGCAGACCAAGCAAGCCAGCGCCGATCATCCGACCATAAAGGCCGTAGAGCCGCCGCGTCAGGAAGCTGGATCTCAGGCGGAATGGTCCAATGGACGTGCCGTTCGTGAAGGTCCGGAACTCCGCCGCCCGGTAGGCGGGCCAGAACAGCACCGACCAGATCAAGCCGACAGGAACCAGAAGCGCAGACATGCCGACGGCTTCAAGCTGCAGATCACCATCGGCATCAACGCCCGCGACGGCGAGGGCTGCAACAAGACCACCTCCCGCAAGAAGAATCGTGGGCAAGACCAGAGCCAGCCAGCGCTTCATCACCGGAGCCACCGGTGCATCGAAGACGCCCTGTGCCGAGCCGAACCGGGTGTGCTCGATCCTGTAGCGCTCCAGCGCACGCCGCATCAGCGGAAACAGCAGGCCCAGCGAAACCAGCGTCAGCAACATCCAGCCCAGCGACTTCAACCCGAAGGTGATGGCCGACCCCGTCTGGTCAAAGCGAAGACCCCGCCAGACCGTCCGCGTGAGGCGATAACGGCGCGAGCGGAAAGCCCCGTACTGGACCAGGAACACGAAAGCGAGGCCGAAAAGACCCTGCACGACCGCGGCCACAGTCTCGCCGAGGAACAGAACGCCATAGGCCGAGACAAGGTAGAGCGGCACCATGATCGCCAGGGCGAACAGAAAGCCCAGCAACAGCTCCCGCGCCGAGCCGCGATATTCGAGGCCCGTGCCGCCGATGATGGTGTTGCGCCAATACCAGCGGCGCAGATCCGTCCGGTACCAGAAGCGATAGAGCCCCAGCGTGATCACCGTCAGCACCTGCCCGCGCCACACAAGGGGCGCAAGATCAGTGCCGGCAGCGGCAGCGCTGCCCGGCCCGTAAAAGGGCGGAGGCTGGCTGACAGGATCAGGAGCACGGCTCAGGCTATCCCCGGCGGTTGCGTTGGCTGACATCACCTTCCTGCTGCTTGTTGCGCAGGCATGATGCCCGGTTGCCACTGGCCTGTCATCAGCAAGCCGTGTCAGAGGTCAAGACGCACCACCGCTGCCGGGCAAGCTCACGCTGAATGTGGCCCCGGCCCCGGGAGTGCTGGCGATCTCCAGCCGCCCCCGGTGCCGTGCCACGATATGCTTGACGATCGCCAGACCAAGACCCGTGCCACCCGCATCGCGCGATGCCGCGACATTCGCCCGGTAGAAGCGTTCTGTGAGGCGCGGCAGATCATCCTCGCTGATGCCGGGACCGAAGTCCCGCACGGTTGCCATGACATCGCCACTGGCGTGTCGCGTGACGCCGATCTCGACCCTGCCGCCCCCATGCCCGTACTTGATGGCGTTCTCGATCAGGTTCTCGAAGACGCGCAGCAGCTCATCACGGTCACCCATGACTCCCACGGCATCGGATGACGCTCCAAACACAAGCTCGACGCTCTTGTCTTGCGCCAGCGGCCCCATCGCATCGCAGATCTGCTGAATGACGCTGGCAAGATCGACCGTGCCGGTCGGTCGGATATGGGCGTTGAGCTCGATGCGCGACAGCGACAGCAAATCGTCAATGAGGCGGGCCATGCGTCTGGCCTGCCTCTCCATGATGTCGAGAAAGCTATCCCGCGCCTTGGCGTCGTTGCGGGCCGGCCCTTTGAGGGTTTCGACAAACCCGATGAGCGAGGCCAGCGGTGTGCGCAACTCATGGCTGGCATTGGCGATGAAATCGACCCGCATCTGCTCCAGCCGGCGGCCCGGCGTCAGGTCATCGAAGACGATCAAGGTGCCTCCTGCAGCCAGCCGCGCCACACTGACCGCGAAAGCCCTCTCCACCGGTACCCGCTCGATGATATCGAGCTTGCGCGTCGTGCCGTCGCCGCCGGTTGCCCCAACAGCCGCCAGAATTTCCGGATCGCGGATGGCAAAGCTCAACGGTTCGCCAGTTCTCAGGAATGGGAAAAGCAGCGCCGCAGCGGGGTTGAAGACCAGCACGCCTCCGCCCGCATCCGTCAGCACGGAGGCATGCGGATAGGCCTGGATCACCTCAGCTGCGGGAGATGTCACGAGACTGTCCCTTGTCGGGGAGATCGCTTCTGGCGAAATCGACCTGCGCCATGTCCGTCTTCAGGATACGCCAACGCAGCAGGATTTCCCGCCCCGCCAGCAAGGTCAGCGCCAGCACGAAGGGCACGAGATAATACCACAGGCGAAACAGCAGCAGCGACCCCAGCAACTGCTCCGACGGCACGCCGGGCAGCGCCAGCAGGATCGTCGCCTCGAACACGCCGATGCCGCCCGGCGCATGGCTGATGATGCCCAGGATGCAGGCAAACACATAGGCCGCGATGAAGCTGCCATACGGAATGCCGTAACCCTGCGGCAGCAGGATATAGAGGGCAGCACCCGCCGCGCAGACATCGAGCGCGCCAATCGTGAGCTGTGCGAGACTGACCTTCAGGTCCGGCATGGTCATCGTCCAGCCCTGGAACGTCAGCGCCCGCGGTTTCAATGTGACCCACAGAAGATAGGCAACGATGAAACCAAGGATGGCAAGACCCAAAAGGCGGTTCATCAGCACGGGCAAGCGGCTGAGCTCGGCGATCTCGACAGGCTTCCAGATCAGGCACAGCCCGAGCACGGTGCCCATGCCGAGCCAGAAGGTGACACCGGCAATCAGGGTGAGGCTCGCGATGGTCTTCGCGCCGATGCCCACCGTGGAATAGATCCAGTAGCGCACCGTGCCGCCCGTGATCAGCGGAAAGCCCAGTGTGAAGCTCACGGCATAGCTCGTGTAGGAGCCCAGCGCCGTGATGCGATAGGGCACGCTGTATTTCAATTGCCGGAAGCCAATGGCGTCATATCCGGTCAGCACGAGATAGCTCAGCGCGGTGCACAGCACGGCCAGCGCGATCTGACGCCCGCTGGCGGCAGCGAACGCCGTGCGGATTTCCGCCGCATCCAGCTCCTTCACGATGAAACCGAGGACGATCAGCGAAATCGCGAACAGCGCGAGGCTCGCAACCGTGCCGATGATCTTGAGACGCCGCCGTTGCGGAGCCGACGAGGCAGATGAATCCAACGGGGCCGCACTCCGCTCACTTCCAATGGCTGTCTTAGTCATGGATCATGGCGGCGGCAAGATGGTGGGGCAAGATGGGATCGCCCGTGTCAGGCACCGATTTCCTCGCGCAGCATCTCCAGCCGCAGCCATTCCTCTTCGCTCACCGCGCGTTTCTGCTGCAGGCCCGCCAGCATCGCGGAGGCCTTGTCGTGGCGAGGGCGATCCCGGACATAGAGATCGGGTTCCGCCAGAACGGCTGTCAGCTTGGCCATGTCGCGGCCCATTGCGTCGATCAGTCCCGGCAGGGTCTCAAGCGCATGCCGCTCCTTGAACGAGAGCTTGCGGCCCGACACTGTCGCGGAAGGGTTGCTTTCTGACGCGCCCGCCGCGCTCCTGTCCCCTGGACGGGCAACCGGGCCCGCCTTGGCCTGCACGCCCATCCCGCGCTGGGCCACCATATCGGAATACCCCCCGGCATATTCGATCCAGCGCCCCTTGCCTTCCGCCATCAGCACGGAGGTGCAGACGCGGTCCAGAAAGTCACGGTCATGGCTGACGAGGATCAGCGTTCCGGCATAATCCATCAGCATTTCCTGCAGCAGGTCGAGTGTTTCGAGATCAAGGTCATTCGTGGGCTCGTCGAGCACCAGCAGGTTGGATTTCTTCGCCAGCGCCCGGGCCAGCATCATGCGACCGCGCTCTCCGCCCGACAGTACCGAGATCGGCGTTCTCGCCTGCTCGGGCGAGAACAGGAAATCCTTGAGATAGCCCATGACATGCTTGGGCTCGCCACCGACCTCGATGATATCGCCCCGGTTGTCAGTCATTGCCTCCTTCAGGGTGAAGGTCGGATCGACGTTCTCCCGCTTCTGGTCGAGCGTTGCCAGCGCCACGCTCAAGCCGATCTTGACGCTGCCCTCATCGGGCTGCAGCGCCCCCGTCAAAAGGTTGATCAGCGTGGTCTTGCCTGCGCCATTGGGA
>JANNFV010000438.1:0-8194 GCA_031380285.1 Hyphomicrobiales bacterium
CCTGCTGCCGGATGCCGCGCCGGTGCGCTGGCTCAACAGCGGTATCGCGGCGGAGATACCCTTCGCAAGGGCGGATGCGCCCTTGGCCGAGTTGAACACCCGTCTGCGCGAGGCCATCGGCAACCGCCCCGTGGACGTCGCCGTGCTGCCTCAAGCCGACCGGCGCAAGAAACTGCTGCTGGCCGACATGGATTCGACCATGATCGAGCAGGAATGCATTGACGAACTCGCGGCTTTCGTTGGCCTCAAGGACAGGGTGTCCGCCATCACGGCACGGGCGATGCGCGGCGAGATCGCGTTCGAGCCAGCCTTGCGGGAGCGCGTGGCGCTGCTCAAGGGCCTGCCTGAAACGGTGGTGGACGAGATCATCGCCCGATACATCACCCTGATGCCCGGCGGGGCCACATTGATCGCCACGATGAAGGCCAACGGGGCCTACACGGCGCTCGTTTCCGGCGGGTTCACGGTCTTCACCTCGAAGATCGGGCGTAGGCTTGGCTTCGACGAGGATCGCTCCAATGTGCTGGAGATCGAGGAAGGCAAGCTTTCCGGCCTGGTGCGCGATCCCATTCTCGGCAAGGAGGCGAAGCAGGAGCGGCTGATTGCCTTGCGCGAACTGCAAAAGCTGCGACCGGAGGAAACGATGGCGGTAGGCGATGGTGCCAATGACCTCGCCATGTTGGGCGAAGCGGGGCTCGGCGTGGCGCTCCATGCCAAGCCCGCCGTGGCCGCCGCTGCGCATGTGCGCATCGATCATGGCGACCTGACGGCGCTGCTCTACCTCCTGGGGTATTGCGCGGACGTGTTCAAAGCGCGTTAGGACGTAGCAATTACAAAAAAACCGCCCCGGAGGGCGGTTTTTCCGATTCTAGGCCGTGCTGTTCAAGCCTGCTGCTGGCCGCAGAGCACCCACGGGCGCCCCGCGCCTTCGCGACGGAAGGTCCAGATCTCGACCGACTCCTCGCGCTGGTTGGCATTGCCGGAAACGATCTTGCCCGAAGCGCGCTCGATCATCACATCCGTCATGGTGAAGCGCATCGCGACGGTCGCAAAGGCCGCACTGTCCTCGTACCAGGATTCGGCCAGATCACCCTGCAGGAGTTCGGGCTGACCGATGCGGTTCACCACGCCCTTCTGCTGGTTCTCGTGCAGTTCGCGGATGAACTGGGCCGCCACGTCAGGCGTCGCCAGGCGGCGGATGCCTGTGATATCCTCGTTGGAATAGGCGGCCATCAGGTCGGTGAGCACGCCCTGGAAAGCGGTGTAGTCATCCGGACCGATGCCGACATTGTCGACCGGCTGGGGCGCTACTGGCTGCATGGCGGGCTGTGCTGCTGCCATGGAGCCACCTGCCGTACCCGCCATCTCAGGCACGGGTGCGCGGGCATATCCGGCTGGAGCAGCCGCCTGCGGCTGGTTGGCCTGTTGGCGGTTGCGGAAGAAATTCCAGGCGAGGCGAGCAATCAGCACAATCAGTGCAACCTGCAAGAGCAGGCCCAGGAAGCCCATGGTGCCGGAGAGGTTGCCGAAGAGGCCGCTGCCGGAGAGCAGGCCGAACAATCCCGCGCCGATCAGGCCCATGGCGAAACCCTTGGCCATGGTGGACATCATGGACGGCTTGGCGGCCTGTGCGGCGGCTGCGGCCGCAGCGGGACGGCCCGGAACGGCTGCGGGTGATGCTGGCGCACCTGTGGTTGTGCGCGGTGCGGTTGGCGTCGATGGCACCGACGAGTCCGTGCGCGAACTGCGGCTGCCGGAATTGCTGCCCTTGCCGGGCTTGGCATCGACGGTGGATACGGCAAAGCCGATGGCAATCACGGATGCCAGCACGGCCAATGATTTACGGCGGAATGAGAAAGGCATGGTTCCTCCTGCTACCTTCATGCAAGCGCAGATATAGGGCGTATCGCAGGGAATTTAAACGTTTGTTACGTGAAATGTTGGGGATGCGATTAAACTTGGTGAAATTGCAACTGCACAGGACGTTGTTAGGGCGCTCAGCCTTGAACTGGTTGCATTTTCCCGGATGCGGGGCGTCTCTTTTTACAATATTGGAAATGTGAAATATTGCGGCCAGTAAACACAGTCTGCAACTGCAAATTGCAGGCTTGGCCGGGGTGAGAAATTCCCCTTCGGCACCCTTGCTAAAATGCAAGAATAGATCGGCCTTGCAGGCGCAGCCCCCGAGAAAGCGTCGAGGATTGCCACGTGACAAACGAGAAACCGATGATATTGTCTTGCCCGGAAGCAATGGCGAATCTGCTGGGGGCTTCTGAACCAAGATCGCAATTGAGGAGGATTTCGATGGATCATCTGGCCGATATCAAGAAATATGCCGCCAAGCCCGACGAGGCTGCTGTGCAGGGAATGACCAAGAACTACGCGCTTGTGATGAGCAAGCCGGACACCAAATGGGTCGCCGCCAGTGATCCAACCGAGATTCAGCGCGTCGTCGACAATTTTCTGAAGAAGAAGCTGGGCCGCAAGGAGAGCAACGATGCGCTCACCGCGGCGTGCAAGGCTGTCGGCGAGAAAATGAAGGCGGACCGCAACAAGTCGCGGATCGTGTTCTACTACCTCCTGGCCGAGCATTATGGTGCCCTCGGCATGTTCCATCCGAAGAAGAAGTAAGATCGCCTGTGCCTGTGAAGGGAACGGGCCAACGGCTGGCCCCTGCATCCCGCAGAATTGGAGAAATCAGAACCCTTCGCCCCTGGCGGAGGGTTTTTCCGTTGTGAGCAAGCTTTGCCCGTGCCGCGACAACACGGATGAATCGGTGTAAAGCGCTGTCATGCGCCAATATCACGATCTCATGGCCCGCATCCTTGATCAGGGCGTGGCAAAATCCGACCGCACGGGAACCGGCACGCTGTCCGTGTTCGGCCACCAGATGCGGTTTGACCTGTCCCAGGGCTTTCCGCTCGTCACGACCAAGAAGCTGCATCTGAAGTCGATCATTCACGAGCTGATCTGGTTTCTGGCGGGCGATACCAACATCAAATATCTCAAGGACAACGGCGTCGGCATCTGGGACGAATGGGCGGATGCGCAGGGCAATCTCGGGCCGGTCTATGGCAAGCAGTGGCGGTCCTGGGCGAAGCCGGTTGGTGGATCGGTCGATCAGATCAGTTGGCTGGTGAACGAGATCAAGCGCAATCCAGATTCGCGCCGTCTCATCATTTCCGCCTGGAATCCGGCAGAGATCGACCAGATGGCGCTGGCTCCCTGCCATTGCCTGTTCCAGTTCTACGTGGCGGAGGGGCGGCTGTCCTGCCAGCTTTACCAGCGCTCGGCGGATGTGTTCCTCGGCGTGCCCTTCAATATCGCGAGCTATGCGCTGCTGACGCAGATGCTGGCCCAGGTCTCGGGCCTGCAGGTCGGTGATTTCGTGCACACCCTGGGGGATGCGCATCTCTATTCGAACCATTTCGAGCAGGCGCGCCTGCAACTTTCGCGTGATCCCCGGCCCTTGCCGGGGCTGAAGCTGAACCCGGCGGTGCGCTCGATTTTCGACTTCCGCTTCGAGGACATCGTGATCGAGAACTACGATCCGCATCCGCATATCAAGGCACCGGTGGCGGTGTGAGCAATGCCAATTATGCGGTCCGAGTTGCAGCAGATTGCGAATGAGAAAGCGGATGACGCACGCCTGCTTTTTGATAATGGCCGCTTCTCCGGAGCCCGATATCTTGCGGGTTATGCGGTCGAGATAGGTTTAAAAGCGGTGATCGCTGCCAGGTTTCGTGCTGACGAAATTCCTGACAAAAGGTTTATAAACAGCATATATAACCACGACCTGCGTGGATTGGTGGATGCTGCGGAACTGTCGCAGAGTCTCGTTTCAGCGCAAAGGACAACGCGGTTCAAGGCCAACTGGCTGGCAGTTGAAAAGTGGAAACCGGATGATCGATATGCGATCTTTGCCAAGGCAGATGCCGAAGCAATGGTTCTCGCCGTCAATGAGGAACGATATGGAGTGTTGGAGTGGATCAGGCATCACTGGTGAATGATCGATCCGTGCGCGCTGGAACTCAGCTGATCAAGCTGCTTGAGCAAGCCGGCATGAAGATCGAATCGGCGCTATGGATCAATGACCCGGAATGGGGCAGCCCGAGACTCTTGCTGGCCACCGAGGGGGCATCTTTTGATTTGCGTCAAGAGTACCTTCGTCTATCGACCGTGATGAACAACAATCCGCAGATCGAGGCCACAGTTTCTTCCAGCGATGTCATGATCGTCGAACATGCCAATAAAACACTGCGGCTTCTGAGCAAGGGGCTTGGAAAGCCTGTGAAAAACAAGACTGTTTGGCGTCGCAGCACAGTCGGTGGAACAATCATTGAGGATGCGCTTATCTACCGGCTTGCCGCATGATCCAGAATTGAAAACCGCGCTGATCTGCGCCGTTGCGCGCAACCGCGTCATCGGGCGCGACAACCAGCTGATCTGGCGGCTGAAGAGCGACCTGCGCCATTTCCGCGACCTGACCACGGGCAAGCCAGTGATCATGGGGCGCAAGACGCATGAATCCATTGGCCGGCCCTTGCCCAACCGCGACAACATCGTGGTGACGCGGGACAAGACGTTCACAAGCGAGGGCATTCTTGTTGCCCATGGGCTTGAAGAGGCTTTCCGCATGGCCGAGGTTTGCGCGACAAAACGGGGTGTCGATGAGATCATGGTGGCGGGTGGCGGCGATATTTATGCCCAGACCATCGGGTCGGCGCACGCGCTTTATCTGACAGAGGTGGAGATCGAGACCGAAGGTGATGCCTGGTTTCCAGTGGTTGATCATGCAGTTTGGCGCGAAAACAGCAGAAA
Source organism: Hyphomicrobiales bacterium (assembly GCA_031380285.1). Taxonomy (GTDB): domain Bacteria; phylum Pseudomonadota; class Alphaproteobacteria; order Rhizobiales; family Beijerinckiaceae; genus JADCCX01. The sequence continues at coordinate 4,822 of JANNFV010000438.1, forward strand.
AATGCATCCAAAAGGCCCTGACGATGAGGCGGCCTTCAGTTTCGTTCATTATCTGCGGCGCTGAAGCGCAGGCTTGCCGTTGACCTTTGCGCACAAACACACCATTTCCGACTGAAGCGCGGTCTTCGCGCATGCGGAAAGCACGTCCTGCCAGGACAGTTTCTCCCATGCGCGTGCCGTGCAAGAGATCAATGGCTGCGATCAGCCGCAGGACAGAGGATTTTCATGCCCTGGAATAACGAAGGCGGCGGCGGCCCATGGCAGCCCAAGAACCAAGGCCCGAAGAATCAGGGGCCGTGGGGGCAGGGGCCTGGTGGCGGCAACAAGGGCAGTGGTCAGCCCCCCGACCTTGAGGAACTGCTGCGCCGCAGCAAGGACAAGTTCAAGAACGTGCTGCCGCCCGGTGCAGGCGGCACAGGTCTTGGCGGCATCGGCGGCAAGGGCATTGCCGCGCTGGTGCTGCTGGCGGTGCTGGGTTGGCTGGCAACCGGCCTTTACATCGTGCGCACCAACGAGGTGGCGTTGAAGACTGTCTTCGGTCGTTTCATCGGCAAGACGGGTGAAGGCTGGGACTATAACTGGCCCTATCCGATCGGCGGCGTCTACAAGGTGCCGGTGCTTGACCGGAAGAACATCGAGATTGGTCGCGCCCCGACGGACCAGCGCCGCGCGGGTTCCACCTCTGACACGCTGATGCTGACGGCGGACGAGAACATCGTCGATATCGGCTTCAACCTGCAGTGGCGCATCTCTGCGCGACGCCCGGAGGATTTCGTCTTCAACATCCAGAACCCGGAAGGCACGATCCGCGCCGTGGCTGAAAGCGCCATGCGCGAGGTGGTGGGACGGCGCAACCTGCAGAACGTGCTACCAAGCCAGGTGGCATCCGTGGCGGTCGTACCGCCGACGACGCCGGGTGGCAGCGCGATTGTCGTTCCCGCCGTGGTCGCACCTGCGTCAGCCGGTGCCCAGTCCGAGATCCAGGACGAGGTGCTCAAGACCATGCAGACCGTGCTCGACTCTTACAAGGCGGGCGTCGATATCCTGCTGGTCAACGTGACGCGCATCGCGCCACCCCAGGACGTCCTGACCTCGTTCCGCGAGGTGCAGGCCGCCGTCCAGGATCAAGCCCGGATGCGCAACGAGGCGGAAACCCATGCCAGCCGTGTGGTGCCTGAAGCGCGCGGCAAGGCCGAGAGCATCATCCAGGAATCGCAGGCCTATCGTGAGCGCACGGTGGCTGAGGCGCAGGGTGCAGCATCGCGCTTTCGCGCCGTCTATGAGGAATACCGCAAGGCGCCTGATGTGACACGCGAGCGCATCTTCCTCGAGACGATGGAACGCGTGTTCGGGGGCATGGACAAGATCATCATCGACAACAACAGCACGGGCGGGCAGGGCGCTGTTCCCTATCTGCCGCTCAATGAATTGCAGCGCCGTCCGCAGCAACCACAGCCTCAGGGGACCACGCGATGAACCAGGGTAAAGGGCTGATCGCCCTCATCGGACTTGGCCTGATCGGCTTTTTCGTCGTCAACTCGGCCTTCATCGTGCCGCAGACCTCATCGGCGATCGTGTTCCAGCTGGGTCGCGTGGCGCGGGCACCGATTGTGGAGCCTGGGCTGTACTTCAAGGTTCCGTTCATGGAGAACGTGGTGTTCATCGACAACCGCGTGCTCGACAACGATCTGCCGCCGCAGGAAGTGCTGGCCTCCGACCAGAAGAACCTCGTGGTCGATGCCTTCACGCGCTACCGCATCACCGATCCGCTGAAGTTCTACCAGACCCTGAACAACGTGCGGAACGGCAACCTGACGCTGGAGCGCATCGTCAATTCGCGGGTGCGCTCGGTGCTCGCCGGTGCGTCCACCACGCAGATCATCGACAAGGATCGCTCCAAGCTGATGGATCGCATCCAGGATGATGTGAACAAGGAAACGCAGGCGCTGGGGATCACCGTGGTGGACGTCCGCCTGTCGCGGGTGGAATTGCCGCGTGAAACGTCGCAAGCCGTGTTCCAGCGCATGAAGACGGATCGTGATCGTGAAGCGGCGGAAATCCGGGCGCAGGGCGCGCAGATCTCGCAGACCATCCGTGCCCGTGCCGACCGCGACGTCCAGGTGATCTTCGGTGAAGCCAACAAGAAATCCGAGGAATTTCGCGGCGAGGGCGATGCCACCAAGAACCGGGTATTCGCAGAAGCTTTCGGGCGGGATCCGGAGTTCTTCCGGTTCTACCGCTCGATGCAGGCTTATGAAGTGGGCTTGAAGCAGGGTGACACACGGCTCGTGCTGTCGCCCAATTCGGACTTCTTCCGCTATTTCAACGATTCGAGCGGCAAGAACGGCTCTGGTGCCAAAAAGCCGAACTGACAGGAAAGCCGCGCGGCCATGGAAGACTTTCTGGCCGCGCTGGCACTGCTCTTCGTGATCGAGGGGTTGCTGTTCGCGGCCTTTCCCAATGCCACGCGCCGCGCCATGCTGGAAGCGGCGCACACGCCTGACGCGATGGTGCGCAAGATCGGGATTGCCTGCGCCGTGGCGGGTGTAGTCGCGCTGTGGCTGGTGCGACGGCTGATGTGATGTTTTGCGTCGCCTTGACGAAACTGTGATCAGGGCGAAAATCGTTCCCTTGCAACTGTCGCTCTTCAGCCACATTTGATACCTTGATACAGCCGATGTGGGCGACACCACACAACCGACCAGAGGGGCAGATGCCTTCCATGACGACTTCACGGTCTTCGCGTTCCAGAACCTCGCGTTTCGCGAGCCTCGCCAGTGCCTTCCTGATTTCGACAGCCCTTGTGGCCACGCCCATGACGCCGCTGCTGACACCGGCCATCGCCCGGGGTGCGCCTGAATCCTTCGCGCCACTCGTCGAGCAGGTGATCGACGCGGTGGTCAACATTTCGGCGTCGCAGACGGTCGAGAACCGCTCGGTGCCGCTGCCACAGGCGCCTCCGGGCACGCCGTTCGAGGATTTCTTCAACGACTTCTTCAACCGCAGGGGCGAAGGCGGCGAAAGCCCGCAGGGTCCGCAGGGACAGCCCAACCAGCGCCGTGGCGAGAACCAACCGAACCAAGGTCCGGGCAACCAAGGTCCTGGCAACCAAGGTCCTGGCCAGCAGCGCCGGTCCAACTCGCTTGGCTCAGGCTTCGTGATCGATGCTTCCGGCATCGTCATCACCAACAACCACGTGATCGGCGATGCCAACGACATCACGGTCAACTTCAACGACGGCACCAAGCTCAAGGCCGAGGTGATCGGCAAGGACCCCAAGACCGATCTGGCCGTACTGAAGGTGAAATCCGACAAGCCGCTGAAATTCGTCAAGTTCGGCGATGATCAGGCGTCACGTGTCGGTGACTGGGTG
>JANNFV010000447.1:0-2375 GCA_031380285.1 Hyphomicrobiales bacterium
ATGCGGACCGAGAGCGATCTGATTGATCGGTCGAGGAGCGGATCGAACAGGGCGCTCATCCCGGCGCAACCCGAAGGGACAGGTCCATTTGGCCCGGATTTTCCAAACGGCTCCATGGCTTCGCCATTCTCTCTCCCAAACCGGACGGTTTGGTTCGAGACAATGCCTTGGCCCTGAACCAAAATCCCTCGCGTCGAGCACCTGTCCAGTTTGTCAACACTCCCTAGGGACAATTTCATAACATCACGGCGTGTTTCAAGCTCTGGTTCAGACGCTGAAAGCGGAAGATTTTTCTTTGCGATTGTGATTATACTCTTTGAGCCAATAATTCATTTCCAGAGACGCTCAAACCATAAATGAGCCCTGACTGAGTGAACTGCCAATGAACGGCATTTAGACACAATTGGTTCTGGCAAAGGGTGACATCGAATAAACGGCACCATAGCTCTTATATTTCACTTCACGGCTTCAATCAGCTCGATGTCTTTTTTCAGCAGCGCATTGACGAGATCATTCAGGGATGTGCCACGCTCTTGTGCACGGTGACTGAGATATTTCAGCACCTCAGGCTCCAGATGAACAGGCGGGACAAAAATCGCATCTGCCACAAAGAATTTGCCGCGCGTGGCTTTGGAGAAATCGTATTCCTTTTCCATGCGGTCACCCTTCCTGATACTGTCTGATTTCGCGCTTTGTTGGCCGTCGCGCCGAAATGATACGAATGGAGACGCGATCATCTTTCAACGCGATATGTGTATGGACCACCACCACTATTCCAGACGCGCCGCTAACTCCAATTGTTATCCAGCGCTCTTCGCTTGCAGCAGAATGCGTATCGATCTGTGACAAAGCCAGAGGGTCTCTGAACACTCCCATTGCCGCATCGAATGACACGCCGTGTTTGGCAAGATTGCTCTTTGCTTTGACCGGATCCCAGGCGAATTCAAAGCGCATGGTGCCAATTTACGGAGTAGATTGACACCGTCAAGCTGCCATCGCCCGGTCACGCGCCACCAGCGCGAGACCTGATGCCACGGACTGAAAGGCGTTGCCGGTGTGTACCCGGTCATGGCCGAATCGCCCGGTGAACAGGCGTTTGACGGCAGGCACATAAGACGTGCCACCCGTCAGGAAGACGGCATCGATGGCGGCATCGGCCAGCCCCGCAGCATCGAGCGCACGGTCCATCGCCGCCCTGATCCGCGCGATATCATCCGCGATCCAGTACTCAAAATCCGTTCGGCTGATCTGCGCATCGAGGCGGACGCCCGAGCGGTTGAACCTGAGCTTTGCCCTGGCATTGTCCGAGAGCTGCATCTTGGCTGCGGTCACGGCGGTGTAGAGGTCGAGGCCAAGATCATGGTCGATGATCGTGCGCAAAGCGGCAAGCTTTGCGGGCTCTTCCGACTCGTCCGTGATGGCGTCCAGGTCGGCCAGCACCTTGGGATCCTTCAGCCAGGACAGCTGATGCCAGCGCGAGAACGCCGCGAAGAAATGCTGCGGCACCGGCAGGCGCTTCTCGAAGGACCGGTAGCGGCTGTCCTTGCCAAGCTGTGGCGCGATGGCATTGTCGATGATCCGGAAATCGAATGTGTCGCCCGCGACGCCCACGCCGTCATGGGCGAGGGCCTCGGCGATGAGCCGCCCCTTGCGATGCTCGAAGCGCATCACGGAAAAGTCGCTGGTGCCGCCGCCAAAATCCGCGACCAGGACAGTCTGCGGCTGCGTCTGGCCTCGTGCATACCAATAGGCGGCTCCCAGCGGCTCGTACACGAGCTCGGGCGTGCCAAGGCCTGCTGCTTCATACGCTCCGGCCAGACGCGATACTGCCAGAGCTTCATCCGGCCGGTCACCCGCAAACACCACGGGACGTCCTGCGGCCATCGCCACATCCGTCGGCAGGGCAGCACCATCGGGCAGCACGCCTTCCGCCACGAGATGGCGCAGGAACAGCGCGATCAGACCCTCCAGCGTGAATTTCTGTCCGAAGATGCGTGTCTCGCGAAACGCGCTGGACCCCAGATGCGTCTTGATGGATTGCACGAAGCGCTGGTTGCCCGCCGGATCAAGCGCCCAGGCCAGCGCGGCAGGGCCAGCGCGGGTTGAGGTGGTCCTGACGCCCTCGACCGTCTGTGTCCGGAAGGTCAGCGCAGTACGATAGGTCGATGTTGTTGCTGGATCAGTCGCTTCGACGTCCTGTCCGGCATCAAGGGCGACATTGGGCCACGACATCGCGTGCACCTGCCCAGCGTCATCCGCTATGGCGATGACGCTGTTGGTGGTGCCGAAGTCGATCCCGATGCCGCGCATGGGTCTCACCTGTCAGAGCGTACGGATAAAAAAACCGCATGGCGCGGGGGCGCCATGCGGATGGG
>JANNFV010000460.1:0-2485 GCA_031380285.1 Hyphomicrobiales bacterium
GCTGCAGGAGCGTTGGGCGGTCTCGCCTGGTTTGCCGAGCGGCCTCTCTCGGAAGGCGCACGGGCGTTTGCCGACATCGATACGGGCCAGGCGAGCGCGCCGAAACTTGTCCTGCGATGCTGAGGATCAGGACCGACCGCCATCGACCGACAGGATCTGTCCGCTGATCCAGGCCGCTTGCTCGCTCGCCAGAAACACCACGGCATGGGCGATATCGTCCGCCGTCCCCAGCCGCCGGGTGTGGATGCCCGCCACCAGCCGCGCCTGCCCCTCCGCGCCATAGGCCTGCCATTGGCGCTCCGTCGCGGGATTGGACCGCACGAAGCCCGGTGCCACCGCGTTGCAGGTGATGCCGAACGGCCCGAGATCCTGGCTGAGTTGTCGGCTCAACCCCACCAGTGCGTGCTTCGCGGCGGTGTAGGCCTGGATGCCAGTCAGGCTTGGCCGCAGCCCGGCGCCTGACGCAATGTTGACGATGCGCCCGCGACCGGCGCGCTGCATCGGCGAGGATGCGGCCTGCGAAAGCCACAGGGCACCCTCGACATTGGCCTCGAAGATGACGCGCCAGCTCTCGGGTGTGATATCGGTCACCGTCCCGCCGGTCTGGCCGCGCACGCCACCAGCCGCATTCACCAACACGTCCAGCCGACCACTCACGGCACAAATGGCACTGATGAGCGCATGGCAGGCGTCTCGGTCCGCTACGTCGAGCACATGGGGCGCGAAGCCGGTGCTGGCCGCGAATGCCTGGAGGCTGTCGCGGTCGATATCTGCGACATGGACAGTCGCTCCGGCTGCACCGAAAGCCCGCGCGATGGCTTGGCCGATGCCCTGCGCGGCACCCGTGACCAGCACCGTCTGGTGATCAAAGCGGATCTGCATGCTGGGCGGCTTCCGCTGTCTGGATCAGTTCCGCAAAGGTCTCGAAGGCCATCGGCTTGCGACCCTCCTCGATGGCATGGATCAGCGCCACGAGGTGGTGAATCACAGGGGTGGCAACACCAGCCTGATCGCCCAATTCGCCGATGATGCCGATCTGCGGATCGATCTCAGTCCGGCGCTTGCGCACGGCCAGGTCGCGATAGATACCCGAATGCGTCTTGGCGGTGTGGCGGTTGAACTCCGCCAGGGCAGCGATGGACGCACGGACGCCTGCAACGGAAGCACCGGGCGCGAAGCAGGCCGGATCAAACCCGTTGAACCCGACCGGAACAACCCCCCGTTTCGCTGCCACGGCCATGACCTCGCGGGCCAGGCGATCAAACACCACGAAACGGCGCGGATCCTCGAAATTGGCTGTCATCGAATCGGGCGTCAGTGCCGTGGCGAACAGCATCGCCCCATAGGCGAGCTTGCCCCAGAGATAGCCCCAGATGTTGTCGGTGATCACGGCATTGGGCTCGAAGAATCGCAGCCAGACATGCATGGCGCGGGTGCGGGCACGGATGCTGCCATCGATCTCGCCGACAACGACTGCGGCGCGGTTGCCAAACAGGATCTGGCCCGGCCCCAGCCAGTCCGCACCGAAATTGACGAAGCAGCCCATGGTCCGCTCCTCGCCCACCGCCCTGGCAATGGCCAGTTCGTTCAGGCCGTTCTGGGCGGACAGAACATAGCCCTGGGGTGCAAGATGCGGGGACAGTTGCGCCAGCGCCGCCTCGGTCGCCTGCGCCTTGACCGCCAGCACAATGATGTCGAACTGGCCCTTCACCTCATGGGGCAGAACACAGGAAACCCGCTGCCGGAAGGTCTCCACAGGGCCGCTGATGGCAAGGCCCTCGCCTGAGCAGGCCAGAGCATGCTCGGGCACGATGTCGACCATCTGCACGGGCAGCCCGGCCCGCGCCCAATAGGCCCCCAGCGTGCCGCCGATGGCCCCGGCACCCCAGATCAGGATCGGCCTGTTCATGCGGCCAGCCCTTTGGGCGTCCGCCTCACCGCGCTGGCTTGATGTTCATGGCCAGCGTGTCCTCGTCGACGCGGGCCTTGATCGTGACCTTGCTCTTCTGCATCGCCCAGGCCGAGCCGACGGCGACGATGGGCAGGCGCTGCTTGTCCACGTCAAGCAGCGCATTGGCGTCTTCGAGCAGCTTGCGGCGCTTGCCTTCGTCGAGTTCCACCGCCGCATCCTGCAGCAGCTTGTCCATCACCGGATTGGCGTAGCCCAGAACGTTGAAGGCCCCCATGCGCCGCTCCCGGTCATTGGAATGCGCGAGCGACGACAGCGTGTAATGCGACTCACCCGTGAGCGTTCCCCAGCCCGACATCGAGAAGGAGAATTCACCGCGCGTGCGGGCCGGAAAGAACACCGCCGCAGGCTGGGCGTTGGCCTGCACCTCGATGCCGATCGCTGCCAGCATCTGGGCAATACCGGTCCCCACCTGCCGATCGCCGGGCAGGCGATCCTGCGTGAAGGAGAACTTCGTCTTGAAGCCGTTTGGATAGCCTGCCTCGGCCAGGAGTCTACGGGCAGCCGCCGGATCGT
>JANNFV010000483.1:0-10012 GCA_031380285.1 Hyphomicrobiales bacterium
AACGAACTGCCGTTCGCCGTCGCCATGTTCGACCGCAAGAAGAATTGCGCTTCAACAACGCGGCCTATCAGAAGCTCTGGGCGCTCGATCCCGAATTCCTGAAAAGCAGGCCATCGGATGGTGAAATCCTCGATTCACTCAGGGTTGATCGCAAGATCCCGGAGCAGATCGATTTCCGCAGCTGGAAGCTGTCGCTGCTCGAGGGATACCAGAAGACGGAGACGACCGAACACCTCTGGCATCTTCCCGATGGGCGCATCCTCCGCGTGGTCGCCAATCCGACACCGGATGGCGGCATCAACTATGTCTATGACGACATGACCGAGCGGATGACGCTGGAGACCCAGTTCAAGGCGCTGTCGCGCGTGCAGAACGAAACCCTCGACAGCCTCAAGGAAGGCGTGGCGGTGTTCGGCTCCGACGGCAAGCTGAAGCTGGCGAACGCCTCCTTCGGCCAGCTCTGGCAACTGCATGCGGAAGCCTTGCAGGACAACCCGCATATCGACGAGTTGATCCGCCGCTGTCCGCTGGCGAACGAAAGTCCGTCCTGGACCGCGCTCCGGGGTGCCATCACCGGGCTGAACGATGCGCGGCACAGCCTGAAGGCCCGCGATATCCGCGCGGACAATTCCGTGATTGACTGCATCACCTCGCCGCTGCCGGATGGTGCGACGCTGGTCACCTTCGCCGATGTCACGGCCAATGTGAACGCAGAGCGCTTCCTGGAAGAGAAGAACGAGGCGCTGGAAACTGCGGCACGGGTGAAGAACGACTTCATCCACAACGTCTCCTATGAGCTGCGCGCGCCGCTGCAATCCGTCACCATGGCCGCCGCGATGCTCGCGGACGAAACCATGGGTTCGCTCAATGCCAAGCAGAAGGACTATGCGGAATCGGCCAAACAATCCGCCGATGCGCTCCTGGCATTGATGAACGATATCTTCGATCTCGCATCGCTGGATGCCGGTGGTATCTCGCTGACGATGGAGCAGGTCACACCCGGACAGGAGATCAATGCGGTATGCACTGCTCTCGCGGATCAGATCGCCAAGAGCGGCGTGTCACTTGTCCTCGATATTCCCGACGATGTCGGCGTCTTTCCGGCCGATGCGCAACGTGTCCGTCAGGTGCTGTTCCATCTCGTGGCCAACGCCATCGGCTTTTCATTGTCTGGACAAACCATCACCGTGCAGGCGAGGCGCAGCATTGACCAGATGGTCTTTACGGTGACCGACGAGGGGCGCGGCATTCCAGCGGATGTCAAGGCACGGGCTTTCGACCGATTCGAAAGCCATACCGAGGGGTCCAATCATCGTGGCGTCGGCCTGGGACTGTCGATGGTCCAGGCCTTCATGAAGCTGCATGGTGGCGACGTGACATTGGCCTCGACGCCGGGCAGTGGCACCACTGTGACGTGCAGCTTCCCGCTGGAGCGCTCGACCGGCCCGCGTCCGCCGCGCAGCCAGAAGGCGGCTTGAACCGATGAGCATGGGAGCCTCGCTGACGGAAACCACCTGGGTGGTGGATCTGCCCGATATCCAGAGCACGGAGCGATTCGCACGAGAACTCGCACAGGAGCTTGGACCCGATACGCTGATGACGCTGACCGGCGATCTTGGCTCGGGCAAGACCACCTTTGCCCGGGCGCTGATCCGCTCCCTGACCGGCGATCCGGATCTCGAGGTGCCAAGCCCGACCTTCACCTTGATGCAGCTCTATGATGGCCGCGCCTTCAAGATCGCGCATTGTGATCTCTACAGGATCACCTCTCCCGACGATCTCGTGGAACTCGGCTGGGACGAAGCGTCGGATGGCGCCCTTGTCCTGGTGGAATGGGCTGATCGTGCCGGCAATGCCCTGAGCAGTGACAGGATCGATGTCGGTTTCATCCTCGAACCCGAGGAAGGGCCGGAGCACCGCGTGGCGGTGGTCACGGGATATGGCAAATGGGCGCAGCGCGTCGGCACCATGAAGGCCATTGAGCGACTGCTGCGCAACGCCGGATGGCAAGAGGCCAGACGCGAATACATGCTGGGGGATGCCTCGGTCCGTGCCTATGAAAGGCTTTGGCTGGATCAAAAATCTGCCATCCTGATGATCTCCCCTCCCCGGCCAGATGGCCCGCCCGTGCGCTATGGCAAGCCCTACAGCGCGATTGCCAAGCTGGCAGAAGATGTGAAACCCTTCGTCGCCATCGCCAAGGGGCTGAGTGCCGAGGGCTTCAGCGCACCCGATATTCTTGCCATGGACCTGAAGTCGGGGCTTCTGCTCACCGAAGACTTCGGTCATGAGACCGTGCTGATCGATGGCAATCCCGAGGTCGAACGCTACCTGGTCGCGGCGGAACTGCTGGCGAAGCTGCATGGCAAGACCCTGCCAGACAGACTGCCTGTTGCCGATGATCTCGAATACCGCATCCCGGCTTATGACCTCGACGCGTTGCTGATCGAGGTCGAACTGATGCTGGACTGGTATCTGCCCCATCGCGGCAAGGGAGGGCTTGCGGCCTCCGCCCGCGGCACATTCGTCAATCTCTGGAAAGCGCTGCTGAGCGAAGTCACCATGGCTCCGCGAACCTGGGTGCTGCGCGACTATCACTCCCCCAACCTGATGTGGCTGCCGGAGCGCGAGGGCATCGCCAGGATCGGCCTCATCGATTTCCAGGACGCCGTGATGGGGCACCCCGCCTATGATCTCGCCAGCCTGGCGCAGGATGCCAGGGTCGATCTCCCTCAGGGCCTGGAGCTTCGGCTGCTTGGCAGTTATGTGACGCTCAGGCGTCACGACGACCCGCAGTTCAACATGGCGACCTTCGCCCGCGACTACGCCGCGATGGCAGCCCAGAGAAACACCAAGATTCTCGGCATTTTCGCGCGCCTGAACCAGCGGGATGGCAAGCCCGGATATCTCAAGCACCTGCCGCGCATCGAGGGCTATGTCCGCTCCTCACTGGCGCACCCGGCCCTGGCGGGGCTGAAGGAGTGGTATCAGGCCCATGTTCCCGGGCTTTACCCCGACGAGATGCAGGACGGCTGAGGGCGGACGGCTGATTCAGCGTTTCAGGAAGGCTGGCACGCGCACCAAGGCATCCTGCCGGGCCTCGGGATCGGTTGCGACCATCGCCTCGCCACTGTCATCGCCCGTGAATGCAAGTCCGGTGCGCTTCGTCGGCTTGCGGTCGGGATGATCGAACTCATGCACCGCGTTGGGATAGGTCACGAGCGTTGCATCACGCCCAGCATCCTGGGTGAGCTTGACCAGTTGGCGGCAGGGTTCCGCTGGCGTCCAGGTATCCGCCTCGCCAATCAGGATGAGGAGAGGCAAGCGGCTCTCCCAGTCGCGGCGCTCGGCGGATTGCGCCACCAGACGGCAGCCGGGGTAAAAGGCGATCGCCGCGTTGAAATCCGGCTTGTCGTCACGTGGCTTCCTGTCGCGGGCGGTGGCCCACAAGACGCTCGATCCTCCGTTTGACCATCCCAGCAGGGAAACGCGTTGCGGCATCACGTCACCACGCAGTTGCAACCAGGCCTTGGCGGCAACAGCGTCCATCACCCGCTCCTTGCCGGGACGAACCGTCCTGTCGCGAACCACGCATTGCGAGCCAAGTCCGCGAGAACTGAAGGAATCAGGAAACAGCACGATATAGCCATGGGCCACCAATTGCTGGCCCCAATCCTTGTGACGCCCGCCAATCATGGAACTCGCCGAACCGAGGCCACCGCACCCGTGGAGCGCAACGACAGCCGGGAAAGGGCCTTGCCCGGAAGGAACGAACAGAACGCCCGTGAGATTCTGGCCATCAGGCAGCGGAATCGACACACGCTCCTGCGCCAGGGCGGGGAGGAGCGGAAACAACAGACCCAAAAGGAATACGAGAAGACGCATGCGTCCCTTTCATTTGGCACGTCTCACGCTTTAGCAGAGAACGTGAAAACAACAAATGCGTGCAAAGCGAAGGCCGGAATGGTAGGAAGTTTCCCATGAACAAGCTTGATCGCTCCTTTGTTCCTTCGCCGGAAGCGGAAGTCCGTTTTTTCCATGGTGAGTTCAAGATCGTCCGCAACGGCAGCCATGTGCGCTGTGCCGTGACTGGAGCGCCCATTGCGCTGGATGATCTCAAATACTGGAGCGTCGAGCGCCAGGAGGCCTATGCCAGCACCGATGCGGTGCTCAAACGCCTGCGCGAACTCAAGGCTCCGAGCGTCTACGGTCGATAGCCCTGCGGATCATCTGAAGCAGGCTTGCATCGTCGAGTTCCAGCGACACCGGCAGAACCGCGATATCCGGGGTTTCCGCTGGCAGGCGCATCGCGTCCTTCTCCGTCGTTACCAGTGTCAGGCCCTGAGCCTCTGCCTGCTGTCGCAAACTGGCGAGATCAGCAGCCGAATACGGATGATGATCCGCGAATGACATGGTGTCTGCGACTGTGACGCCGTTGCTTCTCAGCGTATCAAAGAACTTGGTGGGCCGACCAATGCCTGCAAAGGCCAGAACGGGGCGCGATGCCAGGCGGTCAATCGTGGCGATGTCCGCCCGCAAGGTGCCATGGAGCATCGGCTTGCCTGAAGCGCGAATGGCCGCAAGCCTTGGATCATCGAGAACCTTGTTGCCCCCCATCAGCAGGATCGCGTCGACATACGACAACTGACGGTCGACCGGCGCACGCAATGGACCTGACGGAATGCAGAGGCCGTTGCCGAACCCGGCGATGGCATCGACGACCGCCAGGGAAAAATCCTTGCGAAGGCCCGGGCTCTGCAGGCCGTCATCGAGCAAGATCAGGGTTGCTCCCTGGGCCTGAGCCAAGGCTGCGCCAGCAACCCGGTCTGCAGACACAATGGTTGGCGCAAAACGAGCCAGAAGCAGCGGTTCATCACCGCAGTCGGCGGCAGTCATCGTGGCGGGATTGACCAGCGTTGGCTCTGTCATACGCCCGCGATAGCCACGGCTGACGACAAACGGTACCTCGCCTGCCTTTGCCAGGGCTCCGGCCAGAAAAGCCACGACAGGTGTCTTGCCCGCACCACCCGCCGTGAAATTGCCAATGCAGATCACCGGGATCGTGCTTGCTGTGCCGCGCCGTGCCATCCGCCATGCCGTGACCTGACCATAGACCCAGGCGAACGGACTGAGGCTCCACGCCATCAAGCCAGGTCTCGCCGACCAGAACGCCGGGGCTTTCATCCCCTGCGCTCCAGGTTGGCCTGCATCAGCAGCGGCTCCAGCGCCTTGATCGTGCGTTGATTGGCGCCCGCCATGTCCTGCACCTTGGCTTCTGCCGCTTCCGCCATCCGCATCAGACCCGAAGGATCCTGCAGCAGCCGGATGACCGCTGCCCCCAGTGCCTGGGAATCGGCAACCTCTTGCGCGCCCCCCGCCTCCTGCAGGGCCGCGAAGACTTCCGTGAAATTGTGCACATGCGGGCCATGCAGGATGCCGTTGCCAAGCTTCGCAGGTTCAATGGGGTTCTGGCCGCCGTGGGTCACCAGCGACCCGCCAAGATAGGCGAGCTTGCTCAGACGATAGAACAAGCCGAGTTCGCCGATGGTATCGGCCACATAGATGTCTGTGTGGGTATCAGGCAGCGTTCCCTCGCTGCGCCGGCTCACCGACAGACCTGCCTTGAAGATCGTTTCGGCCACTTCTGCGCCACGCGCGGGGTGACGCGGGATCACCACGGTCAGCAGCGCTGGCATGCTGGCCTTGGCAAGGACATGGGCGGCGGCGATCTGCTCTTCCTCGCCCGGATGGGTGCTGGCCGCCACGAAGACCGGGCGGCCCTTCATAACCTGGGCCAGTGCGGCCAGCTTGTCCGCATCGGCCGGTGGTGGCGCGACATCATACTTGATGTTGCCGATCACCTGCACCCGTGGCGCACCCAGGATGCGCAGCCGGTCCGCGTCGGCCTCCGTCTGGGCCAATGCCAGTTCGAAGCGCGACAGCATCGAGGTGATGAATCCGGGGAACCGCTGCCACCGCCGGAAAGATCGCTCCGACATGCGGGCGTTGACGATGACCAGATGCGTTCCATTGGCTTGGGCCGCATGGATCATGTTCGGCCACAGTTCGGACTCGGCAAAAACCCCGATATCGGGTTTCCAATGGTCGAGGAACCGCGACACATACGCCGGAAGATCGAGCGGCAGATATTGGTGAAATGCGCCTTCAGGCAACCGGCGGCTGGCGACCTCCGCCGAGGTGACCGTGCCTGACGTGACCAGAACCGGAACGCCCTTGGCCGTGAGGTGGTCCGCGATGGGCAGCAGCGAGATCAACTCGCCGACACTGGCACCATGCAGCCAGGCGAGCGCACCATCAGGGCGCGGAAGGCTGGCGTAGCCTTTGCGCTCCGGCAAGCGCAGGGCATCCTCCTTGCCACGCTTGCGGCGACGGGCCAGCAGCGGCTGCACAGCAGGATACAGCATTTTGGAAAGGCCGCTGTAGAGCCGGACGGACAACGGGATGCGTCCCATCAGGCGGACTCATCATCCTGCTCGGACACAACCAGCGCCTGCTCGGCAGCCTTTGCGCGGGCCTGCAGGACAGTCTCGCGCCCTGCGCCGGGGTCGGCATGACCGATCAAACCATAGGCCCGTTCATGCACGGCATCGAGGCCGTCCTGAACGGCGATACGGGCAATCTCCAGTTCGGCTGCGTCTGACTTGCGCTGCACATGGATCAGGTCACCGAAGACAATCGCGCCACGGCCAAAGGGCAGACCGATGCTGGTGCAGTCCCAGGAATTGAAATCCTTGCGGCGAGAGGTCACGACAGCCACAGGCAAAATCGCCTTGCCCGACATCTGGGCCAGCGTGATGATGCCCTTGCCCGCGACGCGAGAGACCTTCGGCACATCGGCTGTCATACCCAACGAGATGCCATCGTTCAGCGTGGCGAGTGCGGCCCTGAGTGCCTGCGCGCCTCCCCGCTTGCGCACTTGATCCTGGCGTTGTGCGCCTGAGCCACGCACGGTTGTGAACCCCAGCGCCTCAACCGCAACGGCGTTGATCTCGCCATCGCCGTGGCGGGAAATCATCACGGCAGCGCGGTCCTGCGGACGGCGAATGAACGGGATCATGAAATGCTGGCCATGCCACATCGCGATGATCACGGGTGCCTTGGCATAGACGCTGGTCTCGACATCCGCTGGCTCGATGACGAAACTGTTCGTGCGCTGGACCAGCCGCAGATAGGCCGCCATGGCCTTTCCCGCGCCCCGCAGGACAGGCTTCGAGCGAAGTATCTTTTTCAGCATCGACGGCGATCAGTGCTTGTCGGTTTCAGGATCAAGCAGCCGGTGCATGTGAACGATGAAATAGCGCGTCTGGGCCTGATCGACCGTCTGTTGCGCCTTGGATTTCCACACGCGCCGGGCCGATTCATAATCGGGATAGATGCCAACGAGGTCGAGCTTGGACACATCCTTGAACTCGAGACCCTCCAGGCTGGTGAGTTCCCCCCCGAACACGAGGTGGAGCAATTGCTTCGATTGGGTGGCAGGTGCAGTGCTTGGCTGGCTCATGGCAGGCCTCGATCTGTTGAAATGCAAGACAAGGCTCCTACCCGCAGCGCTTTATCTGTGCAACCCGAAGGCGTCGATCGCGGCCCCCACCAAACCTTCCGGTCCGGCGCACAATGTGTCGCGGCGCAGCGATGGGCGGTTATACACCAAAGGCTCGCGATCAAGATCCATGAGAATACCGCCCGCTTCCCGCAGGATCACATCGGCCGCCGCAACATCCCAGTCATGCGCACCCGAGGAGGCAATGCCCAGATCCACCTTGCCCTCCGCTGCAAGCGCCAGCCTCAGGGCCAGTGACGGTATCCTGGGTCCGTGCTCCAGCGAAAGGCCTGTTATGCGCTCCAGTTGCTCAAGCGCGGGCTTGGGGCCAGCAACCAAAGCACCCTGGAGTGATGTCTTGCGGGTCACGTGGATGGGCTGACCATTGAGCAAGGCGCCCCCGCGCCGCGTTGCCGCGTAGGTCAGGCCCAGGGCTGGCGCATGGATGACGCCGGCGACAGAGTGTCCATCCACGGCAAGAGCAACGGAAACGCACCACTGCAGACGGCCTGCAATGAAGGCCCGTGTGCCGTCAATGGGATCGACGATGAAGACATGGCTGGCGGCCAGCCTTGCGGAATCATCGGCGGTTTCCTCCGACACCCAGTGATAGCCCGGTCGCGCTGGACGCAGAATCGCGGCCAAGGCGTCGTTGGCGGCATGATCGGCATCGCTGACCGGCGAATTGCCATCCTTGAAGCTCACGTTGGCCGAGGTCTGCTTGCCGGGGTGAAAATAGGGCAGTGCCACCGCACCTGCTGCTTCGGCTGCGGCCAGCAACAGGTCCAACTCCTCGGAAAGGCCGTGCTCCATCAGCGGAACATTGTGCTGGTGCCGCTCACCACCCTCGCCCCTCAGCGAACAAAAGCGGCAAAGAGCAACGCGCCCGCACCAATGAGGAGCGACGTCAGCGTCATGAGCATTCCGGCGACACGCCCCACGCTGGATCCCGCGCTTTTCAGCAGGCCCATGGCATGCAGGCAACGCCCGGTCAGGAACAGCAGCCCGACGAGATGGATGAGCCAGCCTGCCGCGCCAACCAGCGGCAGCAGGATCAGCAAGGCGAGCGCAGGTGGCGCGTTCTCGGCGAAATTGCCGTGCACGCGGATCGTGCGGGCGACAGTCTTGTCGCCGCCATCGCCGATCCCGATCAGCTTGGAGCGCCTTTGCCTGATCACCATGAATGTCAGCACGATGCCCATCAGCACGATCAGGGCGACATACAGCGCACTGGTTTTCAGTGCCCCCACCAGCGCCAGTGCGGTCGGATCATTGATAAGAATGGGCATTGAATTCTCCTGAACAGCGTAACCCGGCGTCAATCATAGCAGCGTCTTTTGCCTGCAAATCACCGAAGACACCAGTGCTTAACCACCTGGCTTAAGCCTTCGCCCAAGTTTCACGGCCAATCTGCACCTCAGGCGGCACGATGGCAGAAGATCATCGGCTGCGAGGTGTGAAACAGGGTGGGCCATGACGTCGTGTCTAACAGTTGAGCCAGGGGGCAGAACGCCCCGTCGTGGCAGCATCATGCGAAAGCGTGCGAGTGAACCATCCGCGCCAGCCGCAGTGACCGCCACCTGCCCGCGCTCCGAGGATGGCGTCAAGCGCGTCGAGATCAGTGGCGAATGGATCTGCATTCGACGCAAGATCGGTGGATTGGAGACGTGGGTGAACGTGCCGACGCAAAGCTACCGCGGCGTCAACCTGCGCTCGGTCGCCGAGGGCGGCCTGTTCGAAATCGTGTTGCTGCACATGGACGCCAGCCTCGAGATCATGCTGACGCGCACGTCAGATGATACCGATGTCATCGCACTGTGGCGCAGCTACGCGCAGAAGCTCGCGCTGCCGCTGCTGGTCGAGGACAACCACGGCCGCCTCCAGCCGATGGAGGACCACGCGCATCTCAACCCTTTTCCGAGGCGGCTCGGTTCGCCGCTTAAGAACCGCAGGCCGAGGTTTCTGGCGCGGCGCAGGACAGGGGCGGGCGGAGAGACCGCAGTTTACCGGGGCGAGCGGGAGCTGTTTGCAAGTGTCGGGTGAAAGTCAGGTTGCATTCAATCGATCCCTGAATTCACCTCTCCATCCGGAAGAATGATCCTCTTCTGAAATACTTCCTTCGGCACCCGTTTGGAATGGCTCGAGGGGAGGTCTCCGAATCTTTGCGAAGACAAGAAGCGGCAGCTTGGGGTCGGAGGGCGCGGAGTCGATGCAGCTAATGTACCGAACGTTTACGCTGTGGCCCGAGCCTTGGCGTAGTCGTAGAGCTCTGCCAGCTTCGACTCGTACTGGCGGTTGATTTCGGCGTGGGCGGGGCTGCCGCCAGGAGCCGTGCCAAGCATGCCTTGATAAGCGCGGTCGAGGCTCTCCACCACGTTGCGGAAGCGATCCTCCCAGGTCACGGAAGACACTCCGGCCTTGAATTCGCGATCCACGATTTTCATGTGCTCG
>JANNFV010000540.1:0-4186 GCA_031380285.1 Hyphomicrobiales bacterium
GCCGCTGAAAGCTCGCGGATGCCGTCCTGTGAATGGCGGCCTGAATCAACTGCGGTGCCCACGATTCGCGCCGCCTCTTCCGCCCGGCTCGCGACCTCCTGAATGGATACGTTGAGCTGCTCGGCGGATGTCGCCACAGCCGAGATGCCACGGCTCGCCTGATCGGAGGCTTCCCGCGCACCATCTGCGCCATGTGCCGTGGAACTCACGACGGATGTCAGCGATTGGGTCGCGGCATCCATCTGGCTCGATCCTTGCGAAAGGCGTGACGTGATCTGCTGAACATCAGAGCGGAACTGGGCAATATCGGCCTCGCGGGCCTTGGCCCGGTCAATCTCGGTTTGTTTGTCCTCGCTTTCGCGATCGCGCAAAGCGTTCCGCTCGACCATGGATTGCTGCAAAGACGCCAGCGAACGTGCCAACTCACCGATTTCGTTGCTGCGCTCGACGTAAGGAACAGATGTATCCTTGTTATCCGCAATGGCACTTGTTGCAGCAGCGAGACGCGGGATCGGTGCCAGCAGGCGACGCGAGATCATGCCCGCTCCGAACGCCGAGGTCAGCAATGCCAGACCAGCGGCCAGCAACAACTCGCGGTACAATCCATCCGTCGCAGCCCGCAACTCGTCGATCTTGCCGACGCCAATGTAGAGAATGCCTTCGGGCTTTCCATCCTTGCTGACGATGGGCATGTATCCGGTCTGATAGGGAATGCCGAGAATAGTGGCGCGTCCGTTATAGACTTCGCCCCGCATGATCACGGGGAACACCACGCCGGTATTGCCCAGCATGGTGCCGATGGCGCGGGTGCCGTCAGCCTTTTTCACCGATGTCGAGAGGCGGACGAAGTCTTTCTTGTCGGCATCAAAGCGAAACACGGTCGCAGTGCCCTTGTTGATCTTGGTGATGCGATCGACAGCGTCATTGTCGGCAAAATCCGGCACGCGGGCACCAACAAGGCGCAGCACTTCCCCGTTCTTGTCATAGACCAGTTCATAGGCGGGATAGAACGCGATGAAAGCCTCTGCCGCAACACGCAGGCTCCAACGCGTTTTTTCATCGAGAACGGTCTCGATTTCACGATCAAGTGTGCGCCAGGTCAGACCGAGAATCAAAACCGAGGCTGCCGTAACACCAGCAATCGCTGTCAAAATGATCTTTGTGGTCAATGACCGAAAGGCATGCAGCAAACTTGCCACCATTTTGCTCCGTGAAGTGAGTCTTCCCTGACCTCACTCTTCGGGCAACGTGGTTTAAATTGCTTTAACAGGTTGCTGAAGACGTCGCGCATCACCGTCATTGCGAGGAGAGAAGCGACGAAACAATCCAGAACCCGCGCATCGCCTCGTGGAAGCGGAGTGTTTTGGGGCGTATCAGTCGTCTGGATTGCTTCACTTCGTTCGCAATGACGGGTCGAGCATCCTCTTTCAGTACCCTGCTGAGGCATGACGTTTTCTGATGGAAACAGTGGCATGTCGTCATGGACGGGCTTGACCCGCCCATCCACGTCTTCCTGCGGCCCATAAGCGCGACCATGACGTGTTTCCGTCAAGAAACGTCGTGCTCCAATCGATCTGACTTTGCCGAATATGCGGCGTTGGATCAGATGCTGCGTCTGATCGGATGATGGGCCCGATCAAACCTCCACATCAACACGCGCATCCAGCGCCAGCAATCGTGCCAACTGCTTCATGCGGTTGGCGACCCTGTCGCTGTTCAGATCAGCAAGGTCCGGCGGCAAGGTGAGCACCAGTGTGCGCCCCTCCTGCAGCAGCGGAGCACGTTTCAGCACGCCGGGCATCGAGGCGGAGATAATATACGCCACACGCAGCGCCGCTCCGAGGATACGCGCCCGCTCCAGCAGGCGCGTCGAGGCCAGTTCGCGCACGCGCGGGCTCAGCTCATCATCGGAAAGGCCGACATGGCGGTAGAACACCGACAGCGCCACAAACGCCCGCCCCGGATGATCAACACCACCGAAGGCCGCGTGCGAGATGATGTTGAGGCTCTGTTCCCCCCGGTAGTCCGGATGCGCCCTCCAGCCGATATCGGCGACAAGGCACGCAGCGGTCCGCAGGCGGATGTCCTCGTGCGTCTCGTCGATGCCTGTGGAGGCAAACAGCGCATCGGTCCAATCCGCGAGTTCCTCGCCATGGCGCGGTGAGCGCGACCGCAGAAGGTTGAGCTCCGCCGCGCCCGACAGCAACGGATCGCTTTTCCTGGCGTCGGCGTCGAGCAATTCGAACAGCAAGCCCTCACGCACGCCCATGGCGGAAAACACCACGCGCTCGCATTCGCTTTCCTTCAGAACCTGCTCCAGCACAAGCGCACCGAGCGCCAGCAGAGGTCGCCGGGCCGAGGAAATGCTGTCGATCAAGGTCATGGTGTCAGGTTCCACGCGCTGCACCATGCGGCTGAAGTCGATGGCCTCGCGCGACGGCACGGCATAGCCATGCATGACGTTGAGAGGATAACCCGTCTGCTTCATGTGCAGCCGGGCCAAGGCACGCCATGTGCCGCCGACGGCATAAAACGTCCGGCGGCGGCCCTGCAGCTTGACCTTGTCGAGGTTGTCCCGGACGATCTTGCCGGCCTTCTTCAACGAGCCGCCGGACGCATCCATCAGCGCCAATCCGCCAAGCTTGACGCTCGTGCCCTTGCCCAGCCTTCCGCCATCGACATCGATGAGCTCCAGGCTGCCCCCTCCGAGATCGCCGACGATGCCATCAGGTTTGTAAAAGCCGGACTGCACGCCCATGGCGGACAGCATCGCCTCGCGCTGGCCGGAGATCAGTTCCACGCGCTGGCCGATGGCCTCTTCCGCGAGCTTGATGAATTCCTTGCCATTGTCGGCGTCACGCGCGGCAGCCGTTGCCAGCACCTTGATGTCGGTGATGTTCATGAGCGAGATCAGCGTGCGGAAGCGGGCCAGGGCCTGCAACGCCAGGCGCACGCCGTCCTCGGGCAACTTGCCTGTCTTGGTCACGCCGCGCCCGAGGCCGCACAGCACCTTCTCGTTGAAGATCGGCGTCGGAGCGCGCGTCAGTCCCTCATAGGCCACGAGGCGGATGGAGTTCGATCCGATATCGACAACCGCCACCGGCTCGGCGAGCCGCAGACGGCCCTTGGCGTCAGGCATGTCCCCGCTGCTTGAGGAGACTGCGCGGACTCGATTCTTTGAGGGATTTGCCACGGCCAGACAGACTCGGGTTCGTCATGAAGTAACGATGCGCATTGAATGCCAGATCCGTCTCGGATGGCACGACGCGCACGCTTGTGCCATCCGCCAATACCCGCCAGCTCTGCTCGTTGTCGAGCAGGTTTGCGGCCATGACCTGGTCCAGCACCTGTTCATGCACAGTTGGATTGAGGATCGGCATCAACGTTTCGACGCGGCGATCCAGATTGCGGGGCATCAGATCGGCGGACGAGATGTAAACCGCTGCCTTCGGGTGCGGCAGACCGTGTCCATTTCCAAAGGCATAGATGCGGGTGTGCTCCAGAAAACGCCCGACAATCGACTTGACCCGAATATTGTCGGAAAGGCCCGTGATGCCCGGCCTGAGACAGCAGATGCCGCGCACCACGAGGTCGATCTGCACCCCGGCGGCGCTGGCATCATAGAGCGCGTCGATGATCGCCGGGTCGACGAGCGCGTTGCACTTCGCCCAGATCGCAGCGGGCTTTCCCGCCGCCGCATAGCGCATCTCCGCCGCGATGTGATCCAGCAGGCGTGTCTTGCAGGTCAGCGGCGACACTGCCATGTGCTCGAGGCCCTGCGGCTCTGCATAACCCGTGATATAGTTGAAGATGCGGGCGACATCGCGCCCCAGCGCCGCATTGGCCGTAAACAGCGACAGGTCGGTGTAAACCTTGGCCGTGATCGGGTGATAATTGCCCGTGCCGACATGGCAATAGGTCACGAGGTTGCCACCCTCGCGCCGCACCACGAGCGACAATTTGGCATGGGTCTTCAACTCGATGAAGCCGAAAACCACCTGCACGCCGGCCCGCTCCAGATCCCGCGCCCAGCGGATATTGGCTTCCTCGTCGAAGCGGGCCTTCAGTTCGACCAGGGCGGTCACAGACTTGCCCGCCTCCGCCGCTTCGGCCAAGGCCTTGACGATGGGGGAATCGTTCGACGTGCGATACAGAGTCTGCTTGATCGCCACGACATTGGGATCGC
>JANNFV010000279.1:0-2029 GCA_031380285.1 Hyphomicrobiales bacterium
GAGGCCACCGCTGGCCTGGATGCGGATCTGCTGCTCCTTGTTCGTCGCCTTGTCCTTGGCCGACACGTTGACGATGCCGTTGGCGTCGATGTCGAAGGTCACCTCCACCTGCGGCATGCCGCGCGGCGCGGGCGGGATGCCCATGAGGTCGAACTGGCCCAGGATCTTGTTGTCCTGCGCCATCTCGCGCTCGCCCTGGAAGACGCGGATGGTGACCGCGGTCTGGTTGTCTTCTGCCGTCGAGAAAACCTGGCTCTTCTTCGTCGGGATCGTCGTGTTGCGGTCGATGAGGCGCGTGAACACGCCACCCAGCGTCTCGATGCCCAGGGACAGCGGCGTCACGTCGAGCAGCAGCACGTCCTTGACATCGCCCTGCAGCACGCCGGCCTGAACAGCCGCGCCAATGGCGACCACTTCATCCGGGTTGACGCCCTTGTGCGGCTCCTTGCCGAAGAAGTTCTTCACGATCTCCTGCACCTTGGGCATGCGCGTCATGCCGCCGACGAGGACGACTTCGTCGATGTCGCCCGCGGTGAGGCCCGCATCCTTCAGCGCCTTCTTGCAGGGCTCCATCGTGCGCTGCACGAGATCATCCACGAGACTCTCGAACTTGGCGCGTGAGAGCTTCAGTGTCAGGTGCTTGGGACCAGACGCATCCGCCGTGATGTAGGGGAGGTTGATTTCGGTCTGCGCCGTGGACGACAATTCGATCTTCGCCTTTTCGGCCGCTTCCTTCAGGCGCTGGAGGGCAAGCTTATCCTTCTTCAGGTCGATGCCCTGCTCCTTCTTGAACTCGTCGGCGAGATACTCGACGAGGCGCATGTCGAAATCTTCACCGCCCAGGAACGTATCGCCGTTGGTGCTCTTCACCTCGAACACGCCGTCGCCGATCTCGAGGATCGACACGTCGAAAGTGCCACCGCCAAGGTCATAGACCGCGATGGTGCCGGAGCCCTTCTTTTCCAAGCCGTAGGCGAGCGCTGCCGCTGTCGGCTCATTGATGATGCGCAGCACTTCGAGGCCCGCAATCTTGCCTGCGTCCTTGGTGGCCTGGCGCTGGGCGTCGTTGAAATAGGCCGGAACTGTGATCACGGCCTGCGTCACGGGCGAACCCAGATGCGCCTCCGCCGTTTCCTTCATCTTCATCAGGGTGAAGGCGGAAATCTGCGAGGGCGAATAGCTCTGACCGTCCGACTCGACCCAGGCGTCGCCGCCCGCGTTCTTGACGATCTTGTAGGGCACGAGACCCTTGTCCTTCTGCGTCATCGGATCGTTGTAGGTGCGGCCGATCAGGCGCTTGATGGCGAAGAAGGTACGCTCCGGATTGGTGACGCCCTGCCGCTTGGCGGGCTGGCCCACGAGACGCTCGCCATCATCGGTAAAAGCCACGATGGAGGGCGTGGTGCGCGCGCCTTCCGAATTCTCGATCACCTTTGGCGTGGTGCCGTCCATGACGGCCACGCAGGAGTTGGTGGTTCCCAGATCAATTCCAATGACTTTACCCATGGTGTGCCCCTTTTCAGCTGGCGTTGTATCCGCGTCCCGAAGCAACGCGGAATGCTTGTATGACAGCCATATAGTGAGGGGTTTTCCGGCTCACAAGGGTGTGAAGGGGCGGAATCCCTACAATCCCACATCCTCCGGCCGACGCGCCTCACGCGGCTTGTATGTCGGCAGCGACCAGCCCCGTGCCAACGCCAGCCCGCGCAGGCCGAAAGCCGCGAGGAAGCCCATCAGCAACGCAGGCTCGCGCGGCAGCACCAACAGCGCCAGAAGATAGCCCACAGCCCCCGCCAGCGCCGCGGTGGCGTAGATCTCGCGCCGCAGGATCACAGGGCTTTCGCCGCCCAGGATATCACGGATCATGCCACCCATGGTGGCCGTGACAACGCCCATTGTGGCCGCGACCACGGGGCCATGCGCCAGTGCCTTTTCCGCGCCCAGCACGCAAAACAGCGCCATTCCCAGCGCATCAAGCCATATCAGCAGCACGAGCCGCGATCTTGGCACGTGCGCCGCGAAAAACACC
>JANNFV010000584.1:0-4011 GCA_031380285.1 Hyphomicrobiales bacterium
CGCCAACCGCATGATCGCCTTCTTCCGGCTGGAGCATCTGTCCGAGGAGAAGGCTTCCGGCCTGTCCTATGGCCAGCAGAAACTGCTGGACTGCGCCATGGCCTTCATGGCCGGGCCGCGCCTGGTGCTGCTCGACGAGCCTGCGGGTGGCGTCAACCTGACGATGCTCGGCAACCTGAAGGAGCGCCTGCAGGCGATCAACAGCGAGACCGGCGCGACCTTCGTGGTGATCGAGCACAACATGGAATTCGTGATGAGCCTGTGCACGCGCATCCTGGTGCTGGCCGAAGGACAGATCATCGCGGAAGGGTCCCCCGAAGACGTTCGCCGCGATCCGAAAGTGATCGAGGCCTATCTTGGCCATTGAGGCAGCGATGACAGCGGACACACCCATCCTGACCCTTGCGGATGTCATCTCCGGCTACGGCAAGATGACGATTCTCAACGGCACCACCGCGACCATTGCGCGTGCCGCGATCACCACGGTGATCGGCCCCAATGGCGCGGGCAAATCCACCATGTTCAAGACCATCTTCGGCCTGCTGCCGGTGCGCACGGGTCGGATTGTCTTCGACGGCCGGGACATCACCGGCTTCTCGCCGCGCCAGATGCTCGACATCGGCGTGTCCTATGTGCCGCAGGGGCGCAACATCTTCCCCGAGTTGTCGGTGAAGCACAATCTCGAACTCGGCGGCGTGGCGCTGGCGGACCAGTCGGGACTTGCCGATCTGATCGAGCAGATGATGGTGCGTTTCCCCATGCTGCGCGAAAAAGCCGGGGCACAGGCCTCCACGCTTTCGGGCGGGCAGCAGAAGCTCCTGGAAATCGCCCGCGGCCTGCTGCTCAAGCCAAAGCTGATGCTGATCGACGAGCCGTCCATCGGCCTGTCACCCTTGATGGTGCAGGAGGTGTTCTCGATCATGACAGGCCTCAGGGATTCCGGCGTGTCGATCCTGCTGATCGAGCAGAACGCCAAGCAGGCGCTGCAGATGTCGGACCGGGCGCTGGTGCTCGAACAGGGCCAGACCCGCATCGAGGATACGGCGGCCCATGTGCTGGCAGACCCGCGCGTGGCTCAGCTTTTCCTGGGTGGCGGCATGCAGGTTGACGATGCTTGATGGCCTGAGCGGCGCGACGCGCCTGTTCCCGCTGGTGGGCGATCCGGTGGCGCAGGTCAAATCTCCCAATGGCGTGACACGCGCCTTCGAAGAGCGCGGGGCCGATGCGATCTGCGTGGCGATGCAGGTCGCGCCTGCGGATTTCGGCGGCTACATCGCCACGATCCGCGCCTGCCAAAATGTCGATGGGCTCATCGTCACCGTGCCGCACAAGTTCGCCGCTTACGACGCCTGCGATACGGTCACGGATCGGGCGCGTTTCCTGCGCACCGTCAATGTCATCCGCCGCTCTCCTGATGGCAGTCTGCATGGCGACATGTTCGATGGCCTCGGCTTCGTGGAGGCTGCCCGCGAGAATGGCTGCGTGTTCGCGGGCAAGCGGGCGCTGCTGGTCGGCACCGGGGGAGCAGGCACCGCGATTGCCCATGCCGTCGCCGCATCTGGCGTCAGCAGCCTGGGCCTCGCCGACATTGATCTGGCGCGGCGGGATGAACTGGTGCAGCGCCTGGTGACGGCGGGCTTCCCCGTCCATGCTGCGGATACCGATGCTTCACCTTACGACATCGTTTTCAACGCCACGCCGCTCGGCATGCGCGAGGGCGATCCGCTGCCGGTCCGCGCTGGCTCGCTGAGGGCGGGTCAATTCGTTGGCGACGTGGTGACCAAGCCGGAGTTGACACCATTCATTGCGGAGGCGCGTGCGCTGGGGCTGGCCACGAGCAACGGCATTGCCATGTTCGGCAAGGTCCGTGACCTGCTCGTCGACTTTTTGCTGGCGCCCGACAGCGAACCCCACAGGGCCGCGAGGGCCGCATGATCTGCGATCTTGCGGGCATCACTGACACCTATGACGTGATCGTTGTGGGGGCAGGTGCCGCAGGATTGGCCGCCGCGCTGTTTGCAGCCATCGACGGACGCAAGGCGCTGGTGGTCGAGCGGACGGAATACCTCGGCGGCACCTCGGCACTGTCGGCGGCCACGACCTGGATTCCCAACTCCGATCACGCCGCCACAGTCGCCGGGGGCGACAGCCTGGAGACGGCGGAGGCCTTCCTGGCAGGTGTAGTCGGCAACCATGGTGATCGCGCCATGCTGAGGGCTTTCCTGCAGGCAGGGCCGGAGGCCATCCGCCTGCTGGAGGCGAAGACGCAGGTCAGGTTCCGACCCTACGCGACGCATCCCGATTATGAGCAGCAGGTGGCGGGAGCGACGATGCGTGGACGGGCGCTGGAGCCTCTGCCGTTCGATGGTCGCACGCTTGGCGCAGCGCTTGACCGCATCCGCCCGCCGATCCCGGAGTTCACGCTGTTTGGCGGCATGATGGTGGATCGCACGGATATCGGCCATCTGCTTGGCCTGAAGCAGAGCTGGGTCTCGTTCCGCCATGCCATGCGCGTGCTGTCGCATTACGCAGGTGATCGGCTTCAGGGACGCAAGCGCGGGTCCCGCCTCGTCATGGGCAATGCGCTGATCGGGCGGATGCTGCAATCGCTGCTCGACCGCGATGTGGACATCGTGCTCTCCACCGAGACCGCGGAACTGCTGGCAGATGAGGCGGGTGTGAGCGGCCTGACTCTCCAGTCTGGCAACCACACCCGATCCATCGCCGCTCGCCAGGCCGTCGTGCTGGCGGCAGGTGGCTTTGGCCGTCACGCCCAGCGGCGTGGCACCATGCTGCCCGCTGGTCTCGCATCCTACAGCCCGGCGGCTCCTGGCCATACCGGCGCGATGCAGGACCATGCGCTGGCGCTTGGTGCCCGCTTTGGCGAGGGCGGTCTCGACACTGCCTTCTGGGCGCCTGTTTCCGTGCGCCAGCGAGCGGATGGCACGACGGCTGTGTTTCCGCATTTCGTGATGGACCGT
The DNA here is from genome assembly GCA_031380285.1 of Hyphomicrobiales bacterium. Classification (GTDB taxonomy): domain Bacteria; phylum Pseudomonadota; class Alphaproteobacteria; order Rhizobiales; family Beijerinckiaceae; genus JADCCX01. The sequence continues at coordinate 2,982 of JANNFV010000584.1, forward strand.
TCCAAACCCGGCACCTTGTGCGTCAACCCACGGGGGGAACGCTTCACCAACGAAAGTGCCTCCTATCATCTCTTCGGCCGCGCCATGATCGAGGCCCACAAGACAATACCGACGATTCCCGCTTTCATCATCGCTGACGCGCGCGCCTTGAAGGCCTACGGCCTGGGCATGGTACGGATGGGCACGAAGGACATCCGGCCTTTTCTGGCCGATGGCTATCTTGTCGAGGCACCCGCCATCGCTGCACTGGGCGAGAAGCTTGGCATGGAGGGAGAGCGGCTTGCCGCGACGGTGGCCCGCTTCAACAGCTTCGCAGACAGTGGCGTTGACCCGGATTTCGGGCGCGGCACGAACGTCTATCACCGGGTCAACGGCGATGCCAGGCACACTGGGCCGAACCCGACACTGGGCCGCATCGAGACGGGGCCATTCTATGCGGTACGCCTGTGGCCGGGCGATATCGGCGCGGCAACCGGCCTTGCCATCTCGCCGAATGCCGAGGTGCTGGGCGAAGACGACATCCCGATCCAGCGCCTCTATGCCTGTGGCAACGAGGCGCAATCGATTATGGGCGGCACCTATCCCGGACCCGGCATCACGATTGGTCCGGCCATCACCTTCGCCTACCGTGCGATACGCCATGCCTTGACCGAAGCCACCCCGCAGGCGTGACGATGGCGCAAGAACTGACAGGTGATCAAGAACTGACCTGTGATCAAGACCTGATCTGTGATCTCGTGGTGATCGGCTCCGGTGCCGGAGGGCTCTCAACCGCCGTGACGGCAGCCCATCTCGGCCTCGATGTCATCGTGATCGAGAAGGACCGCCAGATCGGAGGTACCACCGCCTGGTCCGGCGGCTGGCTGTGGGTGCCGCGCAATCCGCTGGCGACAGCGGCGGCGATTGTCGAGGATATCGAAATGCCGCTCGCCTATCTCCGGGGCGAACTGGGCGACGCCTTCGATGAGCCACTGGCCCGGCGGTTTCTCACCGAAGCACCGCGCATGATCCGCTTCTTCCGCGACAACAC